>CAZYIG010000009.1:0-9309 GCA_964647205.1 uncultured Candidatus Saccharibacteria bacterium
TATGGAGATTGTCGGGCTGGAGCGGCTGCTGGTTGAGTTTTGGTTGTTCGGGCATAAAAGAATTATTTCAACTTAGCTAGAATATTCCCTATGTCACCAATGTCTGTCTCTTCTAAATTAGCCAAATTAGCCAAACCGACCTTAGCTTTTGCCGCTTCTTCATCCAAGGCCACATTTTTTTCATCCTGCGATTGATATTTTTTAATCAACTCCTGAATCTTTTCTCTGGTTTTTAGTTGACCAGATAAAACATCGAAAAGCTCCTTCAATGAGTCTCTGAGTGAGACTTCTCGGCCGCCAGATTCACTAATCATTTTTACTGGATTTATTTTACCGAGATAGTAAAATTCAATTGCTTCTTTCAGAGTATCTATTAAATCCGGTTTCTGGAATTCTTTAAGATACATTACCGTTCTAATTTTATCCGATTCCTCATAACGAAAAGATTGCTCACCAACCTCGTTAGGAGATGCCTCTAGCCGCTCGGTCGCGGAATAGAGAAACTTCGTATGAAGCTTACCCAGCTCTTTATAGACTGCCCGAGAAAATTCACTTTCTCTAAAATTTTTGATTTTCATTTCTTCTCTCCGCCCAACAAAATAGCTCTCTTCTTTTAACGCTGGCTTTTCTCCGATTTCACGCGCTAAATCGCGCGCAAAAGAATCTTCTTCGGTCAAGCGACCAACTACTTGATAATTCCAGCGTCTGATAAAATCTTTTTCAAAAGGAAGTCGCCCGGCGTAAGAAGGAGGATTAGTTGAGGCAATCAAACGAAAATTTGGCCCACCCTCCACCTTCCGCGAACCATTTTCCGTAATTTCTAAGCGTCTCAAGCCCTCAGAAGTTAAGATTCGGTTCAATTTAACCAGAATCTGTGGTTCAGCCGCGCCCAGCTCATCAAAATACAGCCAGCAACCTTTGCCGCCATTAGCCTCCATAGCCATTGGCACCGTGCCGTCCTGCCACTGCCAATTAACACCCTCAAAATCATACCCCTCATATTTTGCAATCTCCTTCATTTCTGTTTCGGCTACGGCTCTCTCTTCCTGCAAACAAATTTGAAGCAATCTTTGCGATTCCTTAGATAATAATTTTTCGTTTTTTGTTTTTACTCGTTCGCCGTCTTCTCTTGAGCGAGTCGAGTCAAATAAATGAATAAACTCGTTAATTTTTTTCTCAATTTCTTTTTGTTGTGTTTTGGGAATATCATTGCTCACTCGCGGCACATATTTTCCGATAAGTTCAGTCACATCAGTCTGGCCGGAAAAACTTTGATAAATTAAATGGTGATTTGCCAGATAGGCCAGATATTCCAGAGCGCGGCTTTTACCGATATCCGTCTCGCCTTCAACCAGGGATGGCTGATCCAGTTTTATAGACTTAGCCATTATTGTTAAAAGTTCCATCGCTTTATTGTCCAGCGCGAATTTTTCAAAATCCTTATCGTTAAATTGCGATCCGTTTTCACCGATCCAAACCTCCAAATCTACCCCCGCAACATTTAAATAAGCTTTTGCCTCAGGATTATTCGCGGCAAATTCCAAAACCTCTTTACGGCTGCTAAAGACTTTCTTTTGATTATCAAGCTCGGCGTAAAAGTTAATCGGGCCTTTTTCTTTTTGCTCTTTTTCCCGCTTGGAAATTTGTTCTTCTTTGGGCGAAAACCCATAAACCATTTTTTCTAGTGTCATATTATTGATTCCTCCTTTCTTCGGCTAGGTCTAAAGCCGGCCCGAATAATTGCGTAAACTCGGGCAAATTGAGCGCCTCTATCCCCGGCCAGGATGCGATAAAAATAATCCGACTGGCCTCTGATTGTTTTAAATTAAATTCCGCCTCATCTTGCCAGTTTAGAATTTGCAAGCGATTGGTCGTGGCTAACCGGCGCAACTGGCCATAGATTTGTCCATCAATCCTTCCACCGCTTAAGTTGACAGCCAGCCATTTTTTATCTTGAAGCGATTTAATCAGCGCTAATAAAAAATTGCCAGACGAAATCTCTGGCCCAAAGTCAAAAACTTCCAAGTCTTTGATTTCTGCTTTGATAGCGTCTATTGCTTCCTGCTTTTGGTCTCCCTCAGCCGTGACCAAACCCATATCCCAAATTCCCTGAGAGTTTATTTTCGCTAAAATTTGGATAAATTGGCTTATTTTTTCTTTTAACATATGAATCGTGCCCGCCAGTTAAACAATTCGTTTCTCAAGCGCAGCAAAATGAAAAATTACCTTTCCTAAATAGTAGCCTAGCTTGTTTTGGCAAGCAATCTTGTTTATAATGAACAATATGACCGAAAACAAATTAGGCTTAAATTGGTCGGCTGTGGAAAAAGCTTTGGCCGAAGGGACTTTTTCTGGTTATAAAATCGGCATTTTGGAAACCGAAAAGCTTTTTTCTCAGATGCTGAAAGAAAAGAAAATTCCCGGTCAAAACATTGAAGGAAAAATTAAATATATTTCTCACTTTTTAAGTTTGCCGGACAAGTTAGACTACAGTCGCAATACCTGCGAACGCATAATTCACGAGCCTCATTTTGAAATATCCCGAGAGGAAACTAAGCAAATAATTTCTGGTTACTGGCAAGCGATGCTTGATATTGAAGAAGTCGTCGGGTCATTAAGCGTTTGGGATAAAATGAATCTGCGATTTAAGTATGCTCTGAATCTTATTTTAAAAAATACCCGTTACTTTATTATTGGTATCTTGGCTCTCTCGGCTCTAATTTGGTTCCTAGCTGAAACAATTTTTGGCCGAAAAGTAACCTCCGTCATTGCTCAATCTAACCACTTTTTTATCTTTGAATTTCTGTTCTGGACTGTTATTGTTATTGCCTCTCTGGTCGTTATCGGCGGTATACTGTATTTTTTGACAAAGAAGAAGAAGCGATTCTAGATAAATTGAAAATGTAAATTTCAAAATGAAAAATGACAATGTAAAATTCAAAATTTATTAATCCATCACGCGAAGCGTGATACCAAAATTTTACATTTTGATTTTTTAATTTTTAATTAGCCACTCAAAATATTCATCCTCCAATAATGAAGTTCACCCATCTACATGTTCATAGCCACTATAGTTTATTGGACGGCCTCCCCAAGATTGATGGATTAATTGATCGAGCGCTGGAACTTGGCATGGATTCGCTGGCCCTGACCGATCATGGTTCTCTTTATGGTGCCGTTGAATTTTATAAAAAAGCCAAAGCTAAAGGAATCAAGCCGATTATTGGATCAGAGATGTATGTTGCACCCGGACGACTAGAAGACAAGCAATCCAAAATAGACGATAAGAATTATCATCTTATCGTCTTAGTCAAAAATAAAACCGGATATCAGAATCTGGTTTTTTTAACAACTAAGGCTTGGCTGGATGGCTTTTATTACAAACCGCGTATTGATAAGGAATTATTAAAAAAACACGCCAATGGATTAATTGGTTCCTCGGCGTGCCTAGCTGGCGAAATTCCTCAAGCGATAATTTGCGGTAATACTGAAAAAGCAGAAAAATTAGCTCTAGAATACCAAGAAATTTTCGGAGCGGGAAATTTTTTTTTAGAACTGCAAAATCATCCCCACCTGAAAGAACAGCAAAAAGTTAATACAGCTTTAATTGCCATTGCTAAAAAATATAATATCCCGCTGATTGCGACTAATGATATTCATTATTTGCAGCCAGAAGATAACAACGCTCAAGATATTTTAATGCTGGTTAACACTGGCGCCGACATTGATGACCCTGAGCGATTATCAATGAAAGACAATGATTTTTCAATGCGCCCGCCTAAAGCCATGATTGATTATTTTAAATCGGTCCCAGAAGCAATTGAGAATACTCAAAAAATCACTAATGCCTGCAACTTTGAATTTGAACTTGGTAAATACCAGCTCCCTCATTTTAACGTTCCCGGTAAACAAACCGCCGAAGAATATTTGAAAACTTTAAGCTATCAAGGCATTAGCAAAAAATATCCCGGTCAGACCAATCAAGAGGTTTTGCGACGTCTAGAATATGAACTTTCCGTCATCGGCAAAACCGGTTTTGCCCCCTATTTTCTTATCGTGCATGATTTTATAAATTGGGCCAAAGCCCAAAATATCGTTGTTGGCCCGGGTCGCGGTTCAGCCGCCGGTTCGATTGTTTCTTATCTTTTAAACATCACCGAAATCGATCCGCTCAAATATGATTTAATTTTTGAGCGTTTTTTGAATCCTGAAAGAATTTCCATGCCTGATATCGACATGGATTTTGCTGATGATCGCCGCGACGAAGTTATAAATTATGTCCGCCAAAAATATGGCAACGATCACGTCGCGCAAATTATTACCTTTGGCACTATGGCGGCCCGGGCCGCCATCCGCGATACTGGCCGAGCCATGGGCTACGCTTATTTGCTCTGTGACCAAATAGCCAAAACGATTCCGCCGGGATTGACTCTTCAACAATCTTTGCAAGAATCGGCTGAATTTAGACAAATGTATGACTCTGATGAGCAAACCAAAAAGCTAATTGATACCGCGCTAAAGCTTGAAGGTGTAGCCCGACACGCTTCAACTCACGCCGCCGGCGTGGTGATTACCAAAGATCCGCTAAATATGATTGTCCCCTTGCAAAAGCCCACTCAAGAAGGCGGCGGGATAATAACACAGTATGAAATGCACGCCATTGAAGATTTAGGCTTGCTCAAAATGGACTTTCTGGGATTAAAAACTTTAACTCAAATTCAAAATGCGATAAGAATTATTCAAAACACCAAAGATATAAAAATTGATATCTCCACCCTACCATTGGATGACCAAGCAACTTATAAATTATTACAAGAAGCAAAAACCACCGGCGTGTTCCAGTTGGAATCGGGTGGCATGAAAAGAAACCTGAAAGAATTAAGGCCAACAGTTTTTGAAGATATTATCGCTATGGTCGCGCTATACCGGCCCGGTCCGATGGATCTTATTCCAGATTTTATCGCCCGCAAACATGGCCATAAAAAAATGGAATACATTCATCCGGGACTTGAACCGATTATCGGCAACACTTACGGCATTATCGTCTATCAAGAACAGGTTATGGCCATTGCCAGCCGCCTAGCCGGCTTTACTTTGCCTGAAGCTGATACCTTGCGAAAAGCGATGGGTAAAAAAATTAAAAAATTGATGGACGAGCAACGCGAAAAATTAATCCAAGGGATGATGCGCAATAGCATTGCCGGCAGCACCGCTCAGCAAATCTGGGAATTTATTGAACCCTTTGCTCGTTATGGTTTTAATAAATCTCACGCCACCTGTTACGCGCTAATCGGCTACCAAACTGCTTATCTTAAGGCTCATTTCCCGACTGAATTTATGGCCGCGCTTATGAATTCCGAATCAGACGACATTGAAAGAATCGCTTTTTTAATTGATGAGTGCCGAAAAATGAAAATTGAAGTTTTACCACCAGAGATTAATGAAAGTCTCGGTAACTTTACCGTCATTAAAGATGGTATCATTCGTTTTGGTCTAAACGCTATTAAAAATGTCGGAGCAAATGTGGTCGCGACCATCGTCAAAGAACGCAAGCAAAATGGCCATTTTATAACCATCACCGAAATGATTGAACGAGTCCAAGATAAAGACCTAAATAAAAAATCCATGGAAAGTTTAATCCGTTGCGGCGCAACCGATTGCCTTGGCGAGCGAGGTCAGTTGCTCGCCAATATGGAACCCTTGCTAAATTATGCCCGGGAAGTGCAACGCCCTAAAACGAACGGTCAAGTCAGTCTTTTTTCAACCGGAATAGAAAATAAAACGACCCTACCACCGCTTAAGCTTCAAGAAGCGCCGCCAGCCAGTAAGAAAGAAAAACTAGATTGGGAAAAAGAATTACTTGGACTTTATATTTCGGAACACCCAATTAAAGAATATGAAAAAGTTATCCACAAAACAGCAATCTTACCTGCCCAGCTTTCCCAACAATTGGTCGGTAAAAATACCCGCGTTGGCGGCATTATCAGCCATATTCATAAAATTATTACCAAAGCTGGCAAACCAATGCTGTTCGTTGGACTGGAAGACGACCGGGTAAAGATAGAAGTGCTCGTTTTTCCCAGAATGCTGGAACGCACGCCAACTTTTTGGCAGGAAGGAAAAGTCATTATCGCTTCGGGACGACTGGACGATAAAGAAGGCAATTATAAATTACTGTGCGAAGAAGCGCAAGAAATTAATCAAAATCATCTTAATGCTTACCGATAAAAATTTTATAATTTTAGAATTAAATCCCAAACTATATCTTATGTTAAAAAAATCTTGGCCATTTTTGTTGTTAGCCGTTTTATCTTTTACGGTTCACTTCGCTTTTTTAAGTTATCCGGCCCAAGTGGTTTTTGACGAAGTTCATTTTGGTAAATTTGTCGCCGGCTATTTTACTCACCAATATTTCTTTGATATCCATCCTCCACTTGGAAAAATGCTGATTGCCGGTTTTGCTAAAATAGCCAACGTTAATCCGATTTTTGCTTTTGAAAAAATCGGTGAAAATATTCCCGGGTCAACTTTGTTCTGGTTAAGATTTTTGCCTGCTTTTTTCGGCTCTTTATTCGTTTTATTTTTTTCTTGGCTTGCTTATTTAACCAGCCGTTCAAAAAAAATTGCTCTAATTGCCGGTTTTTTAATTTTAATGGACAATGCCTTTCTAGTTCAATCAAAATTTATCCTAGTTGATATTTTTTTAGTTTCTTTTGAAATTTTAACTTTTTGTTTTTTCTTTCTCTGGCAACGCCAAAAAAGTTTTTCGGCTAAATGGTTCTCTTATCTTGCTCTGACGGCTTTATTTTTTGGCTTAACCATCTCTATCAAATGGACAGGATTGGCAACCATCGGCATTCTCGGCGTTATTTTATTTGTTAAAATATTCAGCAAAAACCTCTCTCTGTATTTATCTGCGCCCGCCCCAAGTCATCCTGAGCACATTCGCCTTGCTCAGTATAAACTCCGCGAAGGATCTATTATAGATTCTTCTCGCCTCACTTTCGACCCGCTTCGCCATAGCTTCAGCGAGGCGAGCGAGTCGAAGCGGGCGGCCTCGGCTACTACGCTCGGTCTCAGAATGACAAAATGGCGCTCGTTCAAAGAAAGCTTAATTGGCCTGACGGTTATCTTCCTTATTGGCTTTATCGTCTACTTGGCTTCTTTCTATCTTCATTTTAAACTCCTTTTCAATTCCGGCCCCGGCGATGCTTTTATGAGCCGTGATTTTCAGACAGAATTAAAATATGGCCGGGAAAATACCGACCAACCGCTTTCTTTTGGCGAAAAATTTATCGAACTGAATAAAACGATGTATACGGCCAATGCTTCCGTCACCTCAGAACACCCCTTCGGTAGTCGCTGGTATAACTGGCCCATCGGCCAAAAATTAGTTTATTATTGGAATCAAAACCAGACTGAAGTTCTGCCGCTTGGCTGGAAAGCAAAAATCTTTATTAGTGGCAACCTCTTTCTTTGGTGGCTAGCACTTTTTTGCCTTGCTTTTGTTGCTCTCGCCTCTTTTTTCAAAAAAGGCCGCCAGCAATGTTCACCCATTCTTTATATTTTAATACTTGGCTATTTGACGAATCTTTTGCCTTTTGTTTTAGTGAACCGCGTCGCTTTTCTTTATCATTATCTGCCTTCAGTTGTTTTTGCTATTTTATTAACCAGTTTCTTCTTGGGCCACCTTCTGCCAAAATATAAAAAAATATTCGTCATCATTATTCTGGTAATCTTTCTTTCATTTATAGTCATTGCTCCGTTTTCTTATGGCTGGCCGATGCCAGCAAAATTAGATGAGCTTGAATCCAAGTTGATACTTTTTTAAACTAAACTTTTGTGTTAAAATATATTTATCTCGAAATGAAAAAAATAAGGAAACATAAACACCCACCCAATTGGGCTCGACTTATTTTAATCGCTTTAGTCAGTGGTGTTTTTTGCGGTTCTTTATTAATCGCTATTTGGCAATTTCAATCAGACGAAGAGATAATGTTTAATTCTGAAATGACTATTAAAAATCCTGCCAGAAATAATTCAATAAAAGTTGTCTCTCCTAAGATAAATGAACAAATAAAAAGCCCCGTCCAAATATCCGGTCAAGCCGCTATTTTTGAAGCTCAATTCAACGCCCGAATTAAAGATAATTCCGGATTAATCTTGGCTGAAGCCCAACTTAGGACCGAAGAAGGGCAAATGATGTCTCCTTTCTCTGCTAGAATAAAATACAAAAAACCCAGTCGGAGAGAAGGAACTATAGAAATTTTTGATATTTCCGCTAAGGATGGCTCCGAAATACATAAAATATCCATACCAGTCATCTTTCAGGATTAGATAATACGAATTTTATAGAAATTAAACCTCAAAGGCAGTCCGAAATCTGATTTCGGAAAAACAGCGGCGCTTGAAAAAAGCCCGCTGTTTTGTTAGTATCAATCAACTCTATGAAATATTTTATCATTACTTATGGGTGTCACCCCGTAAAATCGCCTTCGGCGATCACGGCGTAAAGCCGCGTGGCGGCCACGCCGCTTTACGCGGGGCAGGGATGAATCAAAATTATATGAATTACTTTATTATTACTTACGGCTGTCAGATGAATCACTCTGATTCAGAGAAGATTACGACTAGACTGCAATCAATGGGTTATAAACCCGCTGCAAACGCTCAAGCGGCCAATTTGATTGTAATTAATGCTTGTTCAGTTAGACAATCGGCCATTCATCGGGTTTACGGAAAAGTGGAAAATTATAAGCATAAAAAAATAATTATCGCCGGCTGCGTTCTGCCAAAAGATAAAAAACAATTACTAGAAAAAAAAGTGGGGTTTTGGCATCCGGATGAATATTTTTGTTTGCCTGCTACACCAAAAAATAATTTCAGTGCTCAAGTGCCCATCATGACCGGCTGCAATAATTTCTGCACTTATTGCGTTGTCCCTTTCACGCGTGGTGAGGAAAAATCTCGGCCAACTAAAGAAATAATTGCCGAAATAAAAAAATTGCTCAAAAACGGCGCTAAAGAGATTACCTTGCTTGGACAAAATGTGAATTCATATCGCGATAACAGCAATATGAATTCATCCTCCGTAGCCCCAGCGAAGGAGGATGCCGCTATTAATTTTCCAAAATTATTAAAAATAATCAATGCTCTGCCTGGTAATTTTTGGCTAAATTTTCTCACTTCTCACCCCAAAGACATGTCGGACGAATTGATTGAAACAGCCGCCAAGTGCCAAAAAGTTACTCCCTACATTCATCTGCCTATCCAGAGTGGCGATGATGAAATCCTTCAAAAAATGAACCG
>CAZYIG010000009.1:9319-14091 GCA_964647205.1 uncultured Candidatus Saccharibacteria bacterium
ATTATAGCGTGACTCATTATAAAAATTTAATCAAAAAAATCCGCCTAGCTTTTAAAAAATACCGTCCTGCCTTCGTCCCGCAAAGCGGGACTTCAGCGGACAAGCAAGCTTTCTCTCCGATTGCTATTTCCACTGATGTTATTGTTGGTTTCCCCGGTGAAACAAAAAGACAATTTCAAAATACGGCTAAAATAATGTGCGAATTAAAATTTGACATGGCATATTTAAGCCGATACTCGCTAAGACATGGCAACGCCGCCGCTAAACTAAAAGATAACGTCACGCCAAAAGAAAAAAGACGCCGGGAAACGATTTTAAATGACATTTTAACAAAAACCGTCTCAAATAATAATAAACAATATCTCGGCCAAGAAGTTTTTGTTTTAATAAGAGAAATAAAAAACGGCTTTGCTTTTGGCAAAACCGCTACTTTTAAAACTGTGAGAATATTGAATAAAAATTTAAAACCGGGTGACTTAATACGAGTGACCATCACCAAAACCTTAGCCTGGGGACTTGGCGGAACAATAAATTAAAACGCGGCTTCTTCAAGCAGGAAGATGCAAGCCAGCTAGCTTTGTTTGACCGCATCCCCGCTTTGATGAAGCTAATGAAAGAACAGCACTGTTGCAACAAAAAAGTGCCACAAATGGCGCCTTTTATATATTCATCTTAACTTTTTATGAAAAATTTGTCAAAGACAATTTATCCACAAAAACCGATTATTGTCATTGTCGGCCCGACAGCTTCGGGCAAATCCGATTTGGCGGTTGAACTGGCCCTTAGGTTTAATGGCGAGATTATCTCAGCCGATTCTCGCCAAGTTTATAGAGGAATGAATATTGGCACCGGCAAAATAACTAAAAAGGAAATGGCCGGCATTCCTCATTATCTCTTGGACGTGGCTTCGCCCAGCCGCCGTTTTAGCGCCGCGCGATATAAAAGACTGGGACAGGCGGCGATAAAAGAAATCCGGCGTAAAAATAAATTGCCTATTATCTGCGGCGGCACCGGATTTTACATTCGCGCCCTAATTGACGATTTACAAATCCCGGCCGTTAAACCGGACCTAAAATTACGCGCGAAGCTTGAAAAAAAAACACCCGCCGAACTATTCAATGAGCTCAAAAAATTAGACCCGCGCCGCGCCAAAAATATTGATGGCCACAATCCCCGCCGGCTTATCCGAGCGCTAGAAATCGTCATGTCTACCGGTCAGCCCGTGCCAAAGCTAACGATTAAGCAACAACCAAATGTTTTATTCCTTGGCATTAAAAAATCCCAACCAGAATTGGCGCGGCGCATAAAAATTAGGCTAGAAAAGCGGCTCAACCAAGGTATGCTGGCCGAAGTTAAAAAGCTTCGCGCCCAAGGTCTTTCTTGGAAAAAATTAGAAGATTTTGGTCTAGAATATCGCTGGCTGGCAAAGTATTTGCAGAACAAAATTAATCAATCAGAAATGATAATTGGACTGCAAAAAAATATTGAACATTACGCCAAGCGCCAACTAATTTGGTTTGGCCGCGACAAGCGTGTTATTTGGATTAAAAATAGAACTGAAGCCATAAAAAAAATCCGCGCCTTCCTTTCTTAGAAAAACGCGGACAACATAATGTCATTAAAGAACTTATTCAGATAGCAGCAAGATTGCCTTGCAACTGTTACCGCTTATGCCTTCTTGGCAGGGCATCGGAGTCTTGCTCCGCAAGAAGCCGTCTAGCTTATTACCGCTATACGTACTCAAACAACGCGGACATTGAACAAAGAATCCCCCTCCTTGCCGAGTGATCTTAACCTCAATCTCCACTGATTCCATTATCCCTCCTCTCTTCTGCTTATGGCCTTGGCCATAGCTCAATTTTTTCGCCAAAATCGGCAACCGTAACTTTTCGGCCATAGAAAAACGACGTTGATTCCCTTAAAAACGAAGGGATAATTAATCGTACTTGGCCGCCTTTACCTTGCAACGTTTTAATCTGAACAACTTGGGCCGTCTTGGAAGAAGACAGCAAATCTGACGGCTGAATGAAATAGACCTCTAAGCAGCCATCTTCTTTCGTTGTCACAAAAACCTCGTCCTCCTCCATCAATGATTCTCGCTCAACCGCGGCTGAAGGAATAGTCAACCGCCACTTGTAGTCAACGATTGCCTCCTTTAAAAGAAACAGCGATTTTCCCATCGCAACCTCTCCTTTCTCAAAGAACTGTAATCCTACTATTATATCTGATTATTGCTATTTTGTCAACTGTTTAGTAATCATTTCAATCACCATCTGCGGATTGGCCTTGCCGCGGGTTTTGGCCATTACTTTGCCGACTAGAAACATTAATACATTCTGCTTCCCTTTTTTATAATCTTGAATCGGTCCCGGATTTTGACTCAAAATATCCAGCACTGCTTCCATTAGTTCTTCTTCATCGCTCACCTGCCCTAAGTTTTTTTCCTTAATAATATTTGATGGATCAGCCCCATTCTCAAACATTTCTTTCAGCAAAGTTTGAGCGCCACTGGAAGAAACCACGCCTTGCAAAACTAATTTTATAAATTCGGCAAAATTTTCTGCTGTAATTTTTAAATCCGCTATCGTCTTCTCTGATTTATATAAAAGTTTTTGCAATTCCGTAATTAAATAATTGCCAGCTAATTTTACGGCTTTGGCCAGTTTAAATTGCGGCTGGGCATCTTTTGACCAATTCTCCAATTCGCTAATCACCCGCTCAAAATAATTACCCAGCTCAAAATTAGCCACTAAAATTTCGGCGTCATCTTTTGACAGCTGGTATTCTTTTTTAAACCGCTCTCTTTTTTGTGCCGGCAGCTCGGTAATCTCAGCTTTTAATTTTTCGCCTAAAGCAACCAGATTATTAAGCGGCGGCAAATCCGGTTCGGGAAAATAACGATAATCGTGCGCTTCTTCTTTCAGGCGTTGAGAAAAAGTTGTTGAGCTGGCATCATCCCAACCTCGCGTTTCCTGAACTAATTTCCCCCCTTCTTCCAAAGCTTCGGTTTGCCTCTTTATTTCGTAGTCAATTGATTTTTCCACCACCCGGAAGGAATTCAAATTTTTAATTTCCACTTTCGTCCCAAATTTTTCCGCTCCTTTCTCCCGTAAAGAAATATTCACTTCGCACCGCATCTGACCCTTTTCCATATCGCCGTCCGAGACCCCCAGATATCGCAAAATCAGCTGAAATTCTTGGCAAAATTGGCGTGCTTGCGCCCCCGACCGGATATCTGCTTCGGTTACTAATTCCATCAACGGTACACCTGCCCGATTCAAATCTACTAAAGAGTAATCCGCGCCCTTAGGATGAACCAGCTTTCCTGTATCCTCTTCCAAATGAATCCTTTTTATTCTGATTCGCTCTTGTTTATTTTCGTCATCGCTCAAATCAAGATAGCCATTTTCGGTTAATGGTTTATCGTATTGCGAGATTTGATAGCCCTTGGGCAGATCTGGATAGAAATAATTCTTCCGGTCAAATTTAGAAAAGTCGTTAACTCGGCAATTAGTCGCCAAACCGGTTTTAATTACCATGTGCACCGCCTCTTCATTAATCACCGGCAAAGTTCCCGGCTGGCCAGAACACACCGGACAAATATTAACGTTTGGCTCTTTTTCCAGCCCAAAACCGTTCAAGCAAGAACAAAACATCTTGCTTTGTGTTTTGAGTTCAGCGTGAATTTCCATGCCAATTACCGGCTCGTAATCCTTTTTCATATAAACAATCTTAACACAAAAAAATTAAGAGAAAAAGCTAGGTATAATTGACTTTGAGGTATTTTAAAAATGCTCAGTTTTATGAGCGGGCATGGTGCCCCGCAAATTTATTTTTTTATCAAGTTTTCTGCCACCAAATACACATTCCTCAAAAGCAAGGCCACGGTTAATGGTCCCAAGCCGCCCGGCACCGGTGTTAAAAAGACTGCTTTATTCTTGACGCTTTCCCGGTCAATATCGCCAACAACTTTTCCATCGTGGTAGCGAGTCACACCTGCATCAATTAAAATCGCACCTTCTTTTATTGATTCCCCCTTTATCATATTTGGACAGCCGCAAACTGAAATTAAAATATCCGCTGTTTTTAATTCTTTTTCCGCCCCAAAAAGAACACAGGTATTACGTACCAAATAATCCACGATAAAACCCTCTCTGGCTAAAATAATTTTTAAAGTTTGACCAAAAATATCCGAGTTAACCAAAGCCAGCACATTTTTACTGGCCATCAATTTTTTGGCGCTATCCAGCGCCGTTAAAATGACCAGCGGCAAAACCGGCAAAATCACTTCCTTGCCTTTTTCCAGCGACTTACGATTCTTTTTGTGAAAGCCGTCAACGTCTTTTTTGGGTTCAATTGCTTCAATAATTTTGTCCGTATTTAAAACTGTCGGCAAAGGTAATTGAACGATTATGCCGTTAACATCTGGATCATTATTTAATCGTTTGAGATATGAAACAATCTCTTCCTCCGGGGCCTTGGCATTAAATCGGTGTTCCTGAACTTCAACCCCAATTTTTTTGCCTGTTTCTTTTTTTAATTTTACATAAAGCTTAGAAGCTTCGTCCTCTCCAACCAAAATAACCGCTAAGCGAGGTTTAATCTTGGCTTTCTTAATTTCCTCGGCTAACTCTTTTAGAATTTTATTAGCAACTTTTTTTCCGTCAAATAGCTTCATGCTAAAAGTTTAAAATGTAAAAATCCCCGGCCAGCCTCACTTTAGCTTATGATTTATAATAACCGTTAGTTATCTCTGCTTATAATGTTTATTG
>CAZYIG010000010.1:0-13085 GCA_964647205.1 uncultured Candidatus Saccharibacteria bacterium
TCCGCTTAATAATCGCAAAGCTTGAACGCAGATGGATTGATAAAAAAACCGTTTTCAGCAGCCAATAAATGTCAAAAGCGATGATAAAAAAAGCGATAAACACCGGTGAAGCCCAAGATAAAAAAACGACGCCAACCAGCGTCAGCCAAGATAGCGATCCCGGCAATATTTCAAAAAATCGGTAGATTCGGCGTTCCTTCACGTCAGTAATATCACGCGCGTTACCAATTTTAATATACTCTGACTTTTCCATTGATATTTAAAACTTACAAACCAAATAATTTATTCTCCAGCATACTGGAATACTGGAAAATACAGAATTTACTTTCAGCTTATCTTTTTTTATCTAAAATGGCGTTCACTAAAAGAAAGTGTAATGGATATTTATGACGCAACCAATCAAAAGAAAAAGACGCGCTATAGTCACTGTTCCTTTTTCTGTCTCTTGCCTCTAAGTTTTCCCTTCCATACCTTTTTATAACTTTTTCATAGCCACCAAAACCGGCCTGCAACCAACGCTGTACACCAGCAATGGTAGAATATCCGACTTTTAACTTCTCTCTAATTTTTTCCTGACCCATGCCGGCTATCAACATTTTAGCTATTTGTAATCGGCGCGCCAACATTACCGACTCACTAAGCGTTAACAAATCTTTCAAAAAATCTTTGACCTCTCCCCTGTCTTTTAAACTGGCGACCATCGAATAGAAGTCGCCTAAAAATTCCATCTTCTCTTCTTTACTCAATTGATTATATTTTACTTTTCCTCCGGCCATATTTTTAATCTAAAATTAAATCTCAAAGGAAATATCCAAATAATTTTATTCTACAGTATACTGGAATACTGTAAAATACGGCTACTTCTATTTTTCGATTAGTAGCGCTACGGGGAATCGAACCCCGATTCGTAGCTTGAAAAGCTACTGTCCTAACCATTAGACGATAGCGCCAAAAACTAGATAAATCATAGCTTAAAAGTTAAAAAAAAGAAAGAGCGTTCCGCTCTACATTTTGGCTTCGCTCAGACAATATGCCTGCTGGCGCATTATCCTCGTCAGTCAAAATAAAGGGGCCAATCGGTTTTTCCGATTGGCCCTAATCATAGTTTTCGTATTTACAGAACCGCATAGGCCCGCTTCACTGCCGCCTTAAAATATTTCAAACGACAGTCTGTATTCGCTTCTTGAGAAGCCACCTGCAAGGCTAAAGAAGCCACCTGGCAAACTTTTTCCCGTAAACCGACCTTCGCTTCATGCGCGACTAAACCATCTAATCTGGTTGCCAAAGTTGAAGTCCAAGACACGTAATCGTGCCAGCTCAACTTTTTGATAATCGCCTCTTGCCCCAACCGCAGTAATAACCGGTCCAAGCTTACCTGAACATTCTTTAACTCGATAGAGAAAAGAATCCGCTCAATCAGGGCCCGCACCAAAATAAAATCTTGATCTTTTATCGCTTGAAACATCTCATCAAAATCCTTAATGACGAATGTCATCCAACGACTAAATGGCTGAATAAGCTTCAATGGCTCAAGACTAATAGACAGGGTCGTCAATCGATCAGCGATCAGCTGTTGCGATTTCTTGTTGCCCTCGCCCCAAATCAGCGCCGAATCCTGCCGTAATTTATTCATCTGCGTGGACACCTGGCTTATTGTCTCTTGCACCATTGAAAAAATAATCTTCAAGGTCCTTTCCTGGGCCTGATATTTTCTGACCCAGGCATACATGCCGAGTAGCCGCTCACGCAGTCGATCAGTGATCGCTACGGTCCGCGCCAGCATCGCGCCAACGTTCAAACCGCGCTTCTCATCCTGATAGAGAAACAAGATTTTTACCCTGGCTTCTTGCACGCCGGTTTTTTGTGCCCGCTGAAAAACGAAGCCGAAAGTTTGGAGTTTATGGCGCAATACCGGAGACATCTCTTGAAAGTCCATGATTTCATTAGAAATAATAGCGCTCCGTACCTCCTCCAAAAAAACCGTCAGAGCTTCTTTATAAGTTGGGCACGCTACCTTCTCCGCCTGAAAGAGCGCCAACTGCCTACTGCGCAATGCCGCGGGCAAGCCCTGCGAATAGACTACATAACCCAGTTCTTTCGGGCTCCACTTTTTTTGCGCCCGCTGATGCGGCGTTTGGCCTTCTTCTTTGCCTTGCCAACGAGGCATCACGAACGAACCGTCCGTTGCAATAAAAATATCCGTGCCCGGTAATTTCCGAACTTTCAGTTTTTTACTCTTCAACGTCAACACCCGCTCCTGCCCCAAAAAAAGTTCTTCCAGCTTCATGGCTATACCCTCCTTATACGTATTTTGATAAAAATGTTTAAAAAACTAACCGAATTCCGAATATCAAACCATACCAAAAAAACACTAAAAAAGCAAGCCCCGTTAGATGCTTTACAAAAAATATTCTACATCGCGGCATATATCAAAGACCAAGCGACATAATTTAGCTCATATTATAAGAAATCACGACTAAGCCTCTAACGGGGCAAGGCAACATTGAAAAAAACTGATTTTACGGCTATACTTCCGGCATGAAAATTCTCGCCATTGAAACTTCCTGCGACGACACGGGAATCGCTATTTTGGAAGCAAAGTCAACCAAAAATTCGCATGGGCGGAATTCGCTCGCCTCGTCTTCGACTCATCGAAGCGGGCATGAATTTACGCCATTCGCATGCCCAAAGATACTGGCTGATTTAGTTTCCTCGCAAATCAAAATTCATGCCAAATGGGGCGGCGTGGTGCCGATGTTGGCCAAGAGAGAACACCAACGCAATTTGCTTCCATTATTAAAGAAAGCCCTAAAGGAAAGCAAATTACTTGAAATTTCCAAATCCCAAATCCCCCGCCTGCCATCGGCTTCGCCCCCGCCCGACTCGCAAGCGAGAGCGTTGCGGGCAGGTCAGGTAAATGGCGGGCAGGCAATTTCCAAACAAATTTCAAATTCTAAAATCCCCGCCCGCCTCGCAAGCGAGAGCGTTGCGGGCAGGCAAACCCTAAACAAAATTCTTGAACGTGAGCCGGAACTTTTAAAAAAACTCCTACCGTTTTTAAAAAAATATCAAAAACCGGATATTGATTATATCGCCGTCACTCATGGGCCGGGACTGGAACCAGCGCTTTGGGTTGGAGTAAATTTAGCCAAGGCCTTGTCTTTTATTTGGGGTCTGCCGATTTTACCGATTAATCATATTGAGGGACACATAGCCGCTAATTCCGCCAATGACGGAATTAGCGGAATGACTAATGACAAATTTCTAATGACAAAAAAACTACCAGCTATGTGCCTAATAGTTTCCGGCGGGCACACGCAATTAATTTTGACTAAAGACTCGGAGAAACATATCTCCTCGCTTTCGGGCAACCACCCCATCCCTGTCTCGTCTGCTGGCGAGACGCTCGCCTCGATTCGAGCGAGTCGAAGCGGGCCGCCCTTCGCTCGGGCATATGTTTCTCCGGGTAAGTCATTTCATCTAAATTACCAAATCATCGGCGAAACACGTGATGACGCCGCCGGCGAAGCTTTTGATAAGGTCGCCAAGATGCTCGGCCTTGGTTACCCCGGAGGACCAGCCATTTCGAAGCTTGCTTCGAAATGGGATTCAATCACTCTCCGCCAAAGGCGGACCCGCCTCGGGCGGGAATCACTTAATCGCTTAATCACTGAATTCTCTTTCCCCCGCCCGATGCTGAATTCCAGCGATTTTGATTTTTCTTTTTCAGGGCTTAAAACCGCTGTTTTATATACTTTGCAAAAAATGACTAAAACGCAAATCAAAAAAGCAACGCCGGCTATTGCCGCCGCTTTTCAACAAGCCGTCATTGATGTTTTAGTTCAAAAAACAATTAACGCGGCTAAAAAATATGGAGCTAAAAGTATCTGGCTGGCCGGTGGCGTTGCCGCCAATCAAGCTCTACGCCAAAGGCTAGAACAAACAGCTCAAGAAAATAATTTCAGTTTTATGGTACCGCCAAATATTTACTGCGCCGATAACGCTGGCATGATTGCCTTGGCTGCTTTTTATCAACTCAAGCAAAATCGCGCCAAAGAAATATCATGGCAAGATCTCAAGGCCGAGCCGAACTTGAGAATCTCTTAATGCCGACTGCGGAGAATATTGTTATTCTGAAGCCGCGAAACAAAGAATCTATGGTGGTCAATGACAAATTTCCCACCCTGCGGGTGGTCACCCGAAGGGTGACAATTTCCCCGCCTGCCATCGCCTGCGGCTCAGGCCGTTGGCGGGCACGACAATGTCAAATAAAATCTTAAATCCCTGCCTGCCGGCAGGCAGGCTAATGACAAAATGAATTCTTTTGGATTTTGGGCTTGGACATTGATTGGTCATTGGGATTTTGTCATTTGTCATTAATTTCTGCTATAATAGCATCAATGAGGTACATCCTCTTCGCCATTTTCGGTATGTTACCTAGCCTGGCCTGGCTGTTTTTCTATTTACATAAAGATTCTCATCCTGAACCAAAAGCTATGCTTTTTTTAGTTTTTCTGCTCGGCGGAGTTATTGGCCCAATCGCTGTTTTGATTCAGTTTTTAGCCGCTAGAATCTTTGAGCCATTTTTTTATATAATTGGTCTCGATAATTTTATTCCGCAAGCAATTTCTCTTCTCTTGCTCAATATAATTATCTTTGCCCCATTAAGCGAAGAATTGTTAAAATATCTAGTGGTAAAATGGCAAGTCTTAAGCAATCCGGCCTTTGATGAACCGATTGACGCCATGATTTATCTCATCGTCAGCGCCTTGGGCTTTGCGGCGGTTGAGAATATGCTTAATATTTTTTTAATCCCCGATGTCACTGCTAAGTTAGCCCTTTCTCAATCAATCGCCCGATTTCTAAGCGCTACCCTGTTGCATGCCCTAGCTTCAGGCATGCTCGGTTATTTTCTAGCCCTTTCTATGCTTAATTTTAAAAAAAGAAAACTGCTTTTTTGGAGCGGCTTTGCCATGGCCACGCTCTTTCATAGTTTCTATAATTACCTTGTCTGGCTGATTGAATTTAATAAAATTTTTGTTCTGGCGCTGGCGCTGCTTTTAATTATTATGGCTACTATTGTTGGCTGGCAATTCCGTCACCTTAAAAAACAAGTGGCTATTTGCAAGCTCCGCTAAGAATTATCCTAGGCGGCTCCATTGCTTGCTTCCTTTTAATTAATCGGTTAGAATAGAAGTATCAAAACTTTCTCTAGAAATCCGGACGCTCATTCACCTTTTCCAAAAATACTTAAAATTTATTATTGGATAGTGTGAAGCGTTAGTTTTTTTGTTGAATAATTTAAAAGCTAATCAAAAAACTATGAATAAAAAACCCTCGTTCCTCGAAAGACTCACCGGAGTTCTGGAAGAGGAAGAAAAAGAAAAAATAGTCTCTGTTAATAATAAAACAGCTGAAGCCGAAGCCGAGGAGGAAGAAAATGATGAAGAAGAGAAAGAGAGAGAAAGAGAAAAAATAGCGGCTGAAAACGAAAAAGCTAAAGCCAAAAAAGCTAAAAAAATCTCTCTTCCCCAAGAAGAGACAAGCCGGCCAAATGACGATTGGTTGCCTGACTCCGAAGGTCAGCTAACCATTGATGTTTATCAAACACCGACTGAAATTGTTATAAAATCAACTATCGCCGGCGTTAGCCCGGAAGATCTCGACATTACAATTACCAATGATATGGTCACGGTTAAAGGCAAAAGAGAAAAAGATGAGGTCATTTCCGATGGTGACTATTATTATCAGGAATGTTATTGGGGAGCTTTCTCCCGTTCGGTAATCTTACCGGTTGACGTGGAAGCCGAAAAAGCCGAAGCCGGAATGAAAAATGGGATTCTGACTCTTCGTTTGCCTAAGGTAGAAAAAGTTAAAACCAGAAAAATACGCGTAATGACTAGTTAGCAACAAGATAAAAAAGCAACTGACGAGCTTAACACCCATGAAAATAAGCTCAAAATCAGTTGCTTTTTTATTTATCCAAGCTTAAACTGTAAGAATGAACATTAATTTTTGGCAACAGCTCAAAAGACCAGCTCACGCAATCAGCTTAACGCTGCTTTTTTTAGTTATCGGCTTTTTTTTGACCCTCAATCTTTTAAACTTTAACCGTCTCCCCTACGGCGTCACTATCAATGATTTAAAAATTAGCGGCATGAACTTTGATCAAGCTAAAAAAATTCTAAATCAACAAATAATTAAATTTGATTCTCAAAAATTAAATCTAGTCTTTGGCGATAAAAGCTGGGCCTTTTCACCAAAGGAACTCGGTATTATTATTGATCCCGAGGCAACGCTAGAAGCAGCCGCTAATTTTGGCCATGGGTCAAACTTGTTGGCCGCCACCGCTGAACAATCTACCGCTTTATTTTTCGGTCAAGATTTATCACCCGTCTACTTTATAAACAGCAACCGACTAAAACAAACTCTGTCGTCATCTTCGCTCTCTCTCATAGAAAAGGCGCCCATTGACGCTACCCTAAAATATGACGCTAAAGAAAAAAGTTTTGCGATTACATCAGCCGAAACTGGCCGAATCATAAATAAAATTAGTCTGGTCAGCAATATCATCCAAAATTTTAATCAGCCAAATCAAACCATCTATTTAACGCTGGCTGAGCAAGAACCGCAAATCAAAGAAGCAAAATTAGAAGAAGCCAAAAACGCCGCTCAACTCATTATTGATAATGCACCCTTTGCCTTGCAAGCTAATGATTATCAAGGCTGGCTGATTGAAAAAAATGCTCTGGGCACCTGGCTAGAGATAACCGCCAAGACTAACCAGCCGGGCACTCCTCAACTTTCTTTAAACCAAGAAAAAATTAGAGATTACCTAGCTTCACTCGCTAAAAACATAGACCGCCCAGCATCTAATGCTAAGCTAACATGGGAAAACAATGAGATAAAATTTGTTTTTTTAGCCCAACCGGGACAAAAACTTAATATCGAAAAGAGTCTTCAAGCGATAACTGATAATATTTTAGCCGGTCAAAAAAATATTCAGCTGGTTATTGATACAACCGCCCCCGGAATTAGCGACCAGAATATCAAAGAGCTTGGCCTGACCTCATTGCTTGGAAAAGGAGAATCAAACTTCGCCGGTTCGGATAAAAATCGCCAATTTAATATTAAAATTGGCGCGACCAAGCTTAATGGCTGGCTGATCAAACCCGGCGAAGAATTTTCTTTTGTCAGCGCAGTCGGCGAAATTGACGCCGTCAATGGCTGGGCCCAAGGATTTGTTATCAAAAATAATCAGACCACCCCCGAATATGGCGGCGGCATTTGCCAAGTTTCAACTACCTTATTCCGCGCTGCGGTTAAAGCTGGCCTCAAAATTACCGAGCGCCAAGCGCATGCTTATCCGGTCAAATATTACGGCGCCCCCGGTTTTGATGCCACAATTTATGCGCCCAAGCCTGATCTGAAAATTCTAAATAATACCGGCGGGCACTTATTATTGCAAAATAAAATAGAAGGCACAAAATTAATTTTTGAGATTTATGGCATGACTGATGGCCGCGAAGTTAAGGTTAAGGGACCAACCGTGCTTTCCAAAAGTCCTGACGGCTCAATAAAAACTATTTTAACCCAAGAAATCTGGCGCGACGGCCAGCTAGCTGAAAAAAATGATTTCCGCTCAAATTATAAATCAGCTGACCTTTATCCGGTTACGACTGCTTCCCCTTCTCCTAGCCCAACACCAACTATTTAATTGATTTTTTAAATTATTCCGCTATTATTAAACGATAAATTCCATTTACCTGTAATTTTGCTGGAGTGGCGGAACTGGCAGACGCGCTAGCCTTAGGAGCTAGTAGGGAAACCTGTGAGAGTTCAAATCTCTCCTCCAGCACAGCAAAATTTAATTTAAGACACGTCCCGCTCTAGCGGGATAGGGTACCATGGGAGTTTCACCCTACGGGTGATCTCCCGAAGGGACGACAAATCCCCGCCCGCCATCGCAAGCATGAGCTTGCTCAGGCATTGCGGGCGGGCCCCCTCGGCACTAACTAAAAAAAGACGATTTTTCGTCTTTTTTTGCTACAGTCTCTGTTTATACAAATATGCTTTGTTACATTATTATTGCTATAGCAAGAATAATGTAACATGCAACATTTTATTGTCCATAAAATCTGATTTATTATGCCCCTGTAAACCCTTGACACGAATATCTAGCTACTGTATAATATAATATCGTGGTCTTTGCTTATTCAAAGCCAAAATCACGGTGCCCGATAGTTCGGGTTTTTGGCCAGAACCTTAAAAATTTTAAATAATGAATTGGGGCAAGCTCCCCTTTCTCAATATATAGCGGAATTGGTTAAGCGCTTTTTAGCGTTCAAATATAAAACAAACTAAACTGGAAGAATAATGAGAGAGGAGGAGTTATGCAAAATAATCCACAGCAAAGACAGCAGCAACGGCCGCCACAGCCGATAAAGGTGGCCCTGGAGACAGAGGAACCAGAGAAGACCGGAAATGAATGGTCGATTATGGCTACCGCCGTCGTCAGCCAAGGTAACCGGACACTGGACGGACGCGAGGTGCAGTTTTTTACAAACGGCATCGCGTACGATCAGCCGGTTCAGACCGACAATAACGGCCGGGCGCAAATAGATGTTGTCGGCATCTCAATGGATGCCAAACGAGTTTCTATTGAAGCCCAAGTTGTCGGCCAAACAGCGCGAGCGCGAAAAATCGTTTCGTTCCCAGCGAAAGAAAAAGGAACTAAATCCGTTCCGGCCGAGCTGATTGTTGATCCGCGGCGAGTTGGCAACGAAATTAATTTTTTTATCCTCGTTGTTGACGAGGATAAAAAAGGCGTTCCCAACGCTCACCTGACCATTATTGATGGACATGCTGTTACTCACCCGTCAGCTAATGAACACGGCGAGCATTTACACCCGATGAACTTAGAAATAAACGAAGAACGCGAAATCGGTATTTACGTCTCTGGTTTCGGTGATGCCGGTTTTCGTCGGACCTTTAAAGGCCGAGAGGAGGATTAAAATGGAAATAAACTGGACTATCGTAATTTGTGTGGCGATAATCGCCGGCGTTGTCCTCTCCCTTTTTGGGCGGAGACTTAATCCGGCTCGCTTTTTCCGGGCAATATTTTCACCAGCCTGGAACAATAAGATTTTACTGGGTCTTGTTGTCGCTGTTGGCCTTTTCTTTTTCGCCAACGCCTACTTTGGTGGCGGAAAACCGTTGGGATTGACAGCGATGCAGGGAGTGGCCAGTGAGCCAACGCCCAAAACCGATTTAGAACGTTTCTATGCGAGTTCTGCTCAATACTTTGTTACAGAACCATCGGCCGTCAAACCCGCCGAACCGGTAAAATCAGCATCGGCCTGGGATGGGTGGTTAATCTGGATTATTTTGTTGATTGCCACCATCGTCTTTATCCCGTTTGCTTTTTGGGACGAAGTCCGCGACACATGGCATTGGGCCATGGAGAGAGCGGAGCAACGGCGAGTCGTTATTAATTTGCGACCACCAACACCTCAAGCACCGCAAACACCGCAAGCACCGGGACAGACGCCACAAGGACAACCAGTCAGCCGACATAGCTCATCTACTTGGGGCCAAAGATTTAAAGAACACTTCGTGGCCGTTCTATCAGCTGGTACGCTAATAGAGTTTGCAGAGGGGCTATTCAGAAAAATTCTCACCGACCGCGTAATGCGGAAAATAAAATAAGGAGGACAAGAAATGAACTGGACACAAGCTTTCTGGGCATTCATTGCCCTCGTCGTACTGCGTATTACTATTCTGCCCGATTTTTGGGTAGCGCTAGGACTAGTAGCTCTCGTTTACTTCTGGAATTGGCTTCGCGGCCAATTTTCAGGAATGCAACCCTTGATTAACTGGGGATTGGGATTACTCGTAGCAATTGCCGTTATTGGCACTGTCGGTTTAAATCTTTATAACAGTTACATTGCGCCCAACACCCCCATGACTCGCGCAGCCTCCGGCCGCGCTCTTATCGCTACGGACCTGGAAACGGCGATAAAAACCAATCCGCACGTGTTAAAATCGCGACTGGAAGTGGTCAGTCATCTTCAGTGGATTGAAGACCGTGTCGGCGAAAGACACGCGTCGCAATTGGCGACTATTCGCCAAAACTTTGAGACTGGCGCCATCTCGCAAGATGAAGCTCTGGCTAAAAGCCGTCTCGTTGCCCAAGAGGCGCAAAGCCTTGGAGTTAAGACACAAGAGAACTTGAGCCTGCTGACTGTTAAGCCAGCTGATTCTTCTCCGACTAGCTCATGGCCATGGCGATTAGTTTTCTTCGGAGTTATTATGCTGGCCGTTCTGCTCATTCCGGAAAAATTTATAAGAATTCCCGGGAAAAAGTTTATCGGATTGGTTGGCGTAATTCTATTGTTCTGCGGCTTGGCCTTCGTAATCTTTCCGGAAATTCAGCCAAGTTATGAGGTCACATCCAGACAATCAAAGAAAATAATTTCCAAAAAACCAAGCCAACTTGTCCCAACCGGCATTACACTGCAGTTGGGAGACAAAATTGTCGGAAGTAAAAACTCCGATGCTCCGCCAGTTGAATTGGTCCTCCGCTTTTCCGACGGAAAAAAATCAAGAATTGACTCAAAATACTGGAAAGATCAGAAAATCGAGCTACTCCATGTCGGGCAAAAAGGGAAAAGCAGCTCAGTCGAGATTTTTTATCGAGGAGAAGTCGGGAGATATAACTTTGAGAAGATTTCTCCCGCTAGCGCGCCTCGCGCTACTCTCACTCCGGCAGCTTACTCGCCTTCGTCTGACAAGCAGCCTCTGCCAGCCAGACAACAGGCGCCGAAAGAGAAAAACGACTGTCCTTTCAACTAAGCGGCCAAACGTGGCCGTCAATAAAACCAAAAGCCCCTCGCAACCGCGAAGGGCTTTTTTATTTACCCCGTATAGAGATTTACTGATAAACTATCGGTTCTGCTTTCTGTGAGCCGCAGGCGAATCGCCTATTTTATCCCGGCCTATCACAAAGATGGTCGAATCTCTGACGGGGTTTATCCTATTAGGAGTTTATGCAAAAGCTTGATCTATCCTAAGGCAGAGCCGTAGGCGAAATCGCTTTTTTACTTAATCATTCATAGCAATATGACTGAAGTTCTAATAGGATTTGCTACGCTAGAAATTTCTAACAAGGCAAGACGTTTAAAGACCGGTTGGAATTGTTCCACTGCCAACACCGAAAGAGGAAACCAAGACACCGACAATTCCCCAAGCTGCCGCCATAACCGCCATGCCGATAATGCCATAAATCATGTGTTTTTTACCTTCTTGGACCGCTTTGTCATCGCCACCGGCTTTCACGTATTTGATGACGCCTAAGATAAAATAAAGGGTTACTAAAACAAACAGCAAAGTAATGATGTTCCTTAACCAACCCGTAACAGTAGTTATAAGATTTCCCACAGTTTCAGCCGCCGCCAACATTGGGAAAGCCAGAGTTGCGACCGAACTTAAAATGATTTTTTCCAAATTATTTTTTTTCATTCCCCTCACCCCCTTTCAGTGCCTCGCTATAAGCGGGCAATATTAATTCTTCAGTTATTATTATAACAAATCAAAAAATCTAATCGCTTAATGACCAATGACTAATTTCCAATGACAAATAAAATCCCAAATCCTAATGACAAAATGAATTCTTTGAGCTTAGGGCTTTGTCATTGATTTGTCATTCGTCATTTGGATTTTGTCATTTAGTGCGCCATTTGTCATTAATCATCAGTAGGTTCCTTACTACGCTCAGAATGACTCCGCGGACTACATAACAGACACTCGTATCATCTCCACGATTCCCCAAGCGCTCGCCATAATCGTCATGCCAATAATTCCGTAGATCATATGTTTTTTACCCGCCTCAATTGCTTTCTGTTCGCCACCGGCCCGGACATAAGTGATAATGCCCCAGAAAAAATAAATCGTGACCAGAATAAATAAAAGCGGGATAATTTGAGTCGTCAAAATGTTTTTAATTTTCTCCATTAGGCTCGTGCCCGTGCCGGAGGACGACCCGCCCAGCAAGCTAGAGACATAATCCACAATCGCTCCGCTGGCCAAGACAACGGCCACCCCGGTAACCGTCCAAATAAAATTTTGCTTGGCCTTAGTTATCTTAGCTGGATCGCCTTGAGCTGTCACGAACAAGAAGCCAGACCAAATAATCATCACCCCCGCAAACAACATCGCAATCGGCGTTAAGAAAGCGATAATTTTAGTAAAAAGGTCCTGCACGCTTTTTATGCCGGAAAAATTTGGCATATTGGCCGAACCACTTGAGTCGTCAGTATCTCCGACACAAGTGCCGGTGCCAAGATCACAAACTTGGCCAGACGGACATTCCGAGGGACAGAGTTCAGCGTTGCTGACACCTCCAAAAGACAAAAAACCTCCGACTATTAAGAGCGTAATAAAAAATATTTTAGTCATTTAAAATTACTGCCTGCTTAAATTATTAACAATTAACCTGCCACCATCCGCTAGAGAAGCTTCCGGAAGCAAAAAACATAATTAAAGTATTAACGATTGCAAAAGCAGCCAGAACAATAACTAGACCAAACAACGCGTTGACGAGTATTTCTTTGCCTTTTTTATAACGCGTCTCTGATCCCGCCGCTAACATCATCATTATACCACCAACCAAAAACATGAGTCCAGCCAACGGTATAGCGATTTGGTAAAACAAAAACTCGGTGATATTAACGATTAGCCCAAGGATGTGACAAGCTTCGCACTTAGGCAACCCATTCCCAGCCACTGCCCCATTGCAAGGCACCAGCCCCGCCGCTTGCGCAGCCGGAATCGCTAGAAGAAAAGAAGCGAGGAGTATAGAACAGATTAAGGCTTTTAGGAAGATCTTCATAATTATAATTTTCAATTTTCCGTCCTTCGGGTGGTCACCCGCAGGGCGACAAATCTCCCGCCCGCAACGCCTAAGCCAGCCCGCCTGCCAAGCAGAGCGAGGCGGCCAGGGCGTAGCTTTGGCGGGCGCGGCAATTTTCAATGAATACTTTAATTTTCAATTTTTAAACGTTTAGAAATTTGGTCATTCCTGCCTG
>CAZYIG010000011.1:0-12676 GCA_964647205.1 uncultured Candidatus Saccharibacteria bacterium
CAACGATGGCTTTTGCCGTTGTCGGCCGAGTAATAACCGGGGCTTGAATTTTTAGGTTTTCTTTTTTTGGTTCTTCTTTTTCGCTATCATCGGCGGAGATAGTTTGATTTTTTAAAAGCCACTGGCGAATTTTATTCTGAGCCTGATGAGTTTTAACAAATCTTAGCCAATCGCGAGAAGGCCGGCTTTGTTTTTGGGTAATAATTTCAACCACTTGGCCATTTTGGAGAGGTGTATCAAGCGCGACCATTTTTTCATTAATTTTGGCGCCCTGATAATGGTGGCCGATATCTGAATGAATGTGATAGGCAAAATCAAGCGGGGTAGCGCCTTCGGGCAGGTCAATAATATCGCCGTTAGGAGTGAAAACAAAAATTCGGTCTTTAAAAAAATCAATTTTTAATGAATCAAAAAATTCTTCCGGTGAAGCATTTATTTCTTTCTGCCATTCTTGAAGCTGCTGGATCCAGCGCAATTCTTTGGCTGGCGCCGGCGTAAAAATTTTTTTAATATAAGCTTTAAATCCTTTTTGTTCCGAATAATACCAGTGAGCGGCGATACCGCGCTCAGCTTCCTCGTGCATTTTTAGCGTGCGGATTTGAATCTCCGTAATTTTACCGCCTTGGCAGAAAACGGTGGTGTGAATTGACTGGTAGCCGTTGGGTTTGGGCAGGGCGATATAATCTTTGATTCGGCCCGGTAGCGGCCGCCAGAGCTTATGAATCAAACCAAGAACCGCGTAACAATCTTCAACGGTCTCAACAATTATCCGCAGAGCAACCAAATCATAAACTCGGTTGAGATTCATTTCATGTCGTTGCAATTTGCGGTAAAGGCTCCAGTAGTGCTTAGCGCGCCAGTGAATTTCTTTTAGCGCGATGCCTTCTTTGAGAATCTCTTTTTTAAGATCGGGAGTAATTTTGGCTAGGTAGCTTTCTCGTTCAGTAAACTGATCGCGGACTTGATTTATCAGCCAATTGTATTCCCCGGTCATTAAATAGCGGAAGCTTAGATCTTCCAATTCTCCGGTTATTTGGCCGATGCCTAGGCGGTCGGCCAGCGGAGCATAAACGTTAAGAGTTTCGGCCGCAATGCGTTGTTGTTTTTCCGGCGGCTGAAAACTTAGCGTGCGCATATTGTGCAGACGGTCGGCGAATTTAATCAAAATGACCCGGATATCTTCGGCAATCGCCAAAAACATTTTTCGCAAGTTTTCCATGGCTCGCTCGATGCCATGATATTTAATTTTGCCTATCTTCGTGACACTGGAAACGAGAGAAGTGATTTCTTTGCCGAATTCTTTCTCTAGCTCTTTCTCCCGCTCTTCCATGGCGGTTTTATCGTCTTCAATATCATCCAGCACATCATGCAACAGCGTGGCCGCGATGGTTTTGGTATCAACTTTTAAATTAGCTACAATTTCGGCCGCAGCCAAACAATGAAAAATATAATCTTCGCCGGAAAGTCTTTTCTGTCCTTGGTGAATCTTGGCGGCAAAGTTATAAGCCCGTTCGATCAAGTCAATATCGCAGCCGGGATTGTTGCTTTTGCATCGCTCAATAAGTTTTTGCAAAGTAGCGGCGAGCATAAATTTTTTAAACTCTAAATTTTAATATCTAAATCCTAAACAATGCCAACTTCGCTGGCATCCCGCAACTGCGGGATGATTGCCAAGGCAATCAAAATCACAAATGTTTAAATTCAAAACCGTTTGGGATTTTGAGTTTTGGTCATTGGAATTTGTTTAGAGTTTAGGATTTCGGATTTAGAATTTTCATAGAAGTGTAGTTCTTGTGGTCTTACTCTTTGATTTGTTCTTTTCCTTCTTTGTACTTGCACTCTTTGTTGCTGCATTTGATGCCGGTTTTGTGTTCAACCAGCAGAGAATTGCATTCGGGACATTTCTGGCCCGTGGGCTTATCCCAGAGCGCAAAGTCGCAATCGGGATAGCGAGAGCAAGCATAAAAAGTTTTGCCGCGGCGGGTACGTTTGGTTACGAGTTTTCCTTCAACGCATTTTGGGCAAAAAAATCCAAGGCCATTATCTAGGCTTTCAGTATAGCGGCAGGCAGGGAATTTTGAACAGGCGTAGAATTTGCCAAAGCGGCTGGTGCGAAGTAGTAATGGAGCACCGCACTTAGGGCAGACTTTATCAGTTTGTTCTGGTACGGGTTTCTGGTTAGCGACATTATCATATTTTTCGCCCAGGTTCTTTTTGAAAGGAGTATAGAATTCCTTGATAACTTCTGTCCAGCCGATTTTTCCTTCGGCGATTCTATCAAAATCTTCTTCAATGTGAGCGGTGAATTTAATATCCACTATTTCGGGGAAATGTTCAACTAGAATATCGTTGACAGTAAAACCAATCTCGGTAGGTAAAAAACGCCGATCTTCATTTTTGTTGACGTAGTTTCGGTCTTGAATAGTTGTAATAGTCGGCGTGTAAGTTGATGGCCGGCCAACGCCTTCGCTTTCAAGTGTTTTAATCAAAGACGCTTCGTTGTAGCGGGCGGGTGGCTGAGTAAAATGTTGATCGGATTGTAGTTTTAAAAGATCCAGTGGTTCATTTTTTTCTAGCGCCGGCAAAATGTTTTCTTGGACTTTTCCTTCATAAATTTTCAAAAAGCCGTCAAATTTTATTTGCGAACCATTAGCACGCAGAGTATAAGAATCTTTATTTTTAGCTTCAACGTCAGCGGCCACCGTTGTCAAAACTGCGCTGGCCATTTGGCAAGCGAGTGTTCGTCGCCAAATTAAATCATAAAGCTTAAATTGTTGGGGCGTGAGATATTCTTTGATTCTTTCCGGATTGTAAGAAATATTAGTTGGCCGGATGGCTTCATGCGCTTCTTGGGCGCCTTTTGATTTTGTTTTATAAATCCTGGGTGAAGATGGCAAATATTCTTTGCCGAATTCTTCTTTGATATATTTGCCAATAGAATCAATCGCTTCTTGAGCCAGATTAGTTGAATCAGTTCGCATGTAAGTGATTAATCCGCCCGAGCCATCCTTGCCTAAATTTATACCTTCATATAATTGCTGGGCAATTTGCATCGTTTGCTTAGCAGAAAAGTAAAGCTTATTTACGCCTTCTTGCTGAAGAGTGCTGGTCACAAAAGGCGGGAAGGGATGCTTTTGAACGTCTTTTTTTTCAACGTGACCCACTTTATACTCGGCTTTTTCTAGATCTTGAGTAATTTTTTCTGCTTCGGTTTTTGTTTTGATGCCGAGTTTTGGGATGGCAATGTTATTAATTTTTGTTAACGAAGCTGAAAATTCATTTAAATCATTTGAGTTTTGAGTTTCGGATTTATTTAGAGTTTCGGATTTAGGATTTAGAATTTTTTTAAGTAATGCTTCAACGCTCCAATATTCTTCGGGTATAAATTTTTTGATTTCCCGTTCACGCTCAACAATTAATCGCACGGCCACGGATTGCACTCGTCCGGCGGAAAGTCCCTTGGCTACTTTTTTCCACAAAAAAGGCGATAGTTCATAACCAACCAGTCGGTCCAATATCCGGCGGGCTTGCTGGGCGTCAACCATGTGCATATCAATTGAGCGGGGATTTTTTAGCGCTTCCTCAATCGCTTTTTTGGTGATTTCATGAAAAACAATCCGTTCGATTTCTTTACCTTTAAGATCAAGAGCATAAGTTAAGTGCCAAGAGATGGCTTCTCCTTCTCGGTCTTCGTCAGTGGCCAGAATAACTTTTTTCGCTTTGGGTAGCAATTTTTTTATTTCGGCCAAGCGTTTTCGAGCTAAAAGCGAAACAACATACTTTGGCTCAAAATTATTGGCCACGTCCACGCCAAGTTTCCCCTTAGGCAAATCACGCACGTGTCCAAAAGACGATTTAACTGAAAAACCAGCCGGTAAAAAGTGCTGGATGGTCTTGGCTTTAGTTGGGGATTCAACGATGATTAGATTCATAAAAATTTAAAACGAAATTTATAATCTTATTCAGCCTGATGTCCGACATCCAAAAATTCAAATGCCTAATATTCAGGATGTCAGACATCACGAATATTAAATTATCTGGCTAGCACATACTGCATTCCACCCAAATTTTTTATTTTTCCTTTTATTTCCATTAGCGCTAAAGTGGAATTAACTGTCGCGGTGTTCAGTTTAGTCTCTTGAACTATTTTGTCAATCACGACCGGTTCGTGAGATAGGATTTTTAAAATTAATTCTTCTTCCGGGTTGTCGGGCATAATTTGCGCGACGGCGATATTGGTAGCCAAATCATTCAAATTTAATTCTTCTAAAATATCTTGGGCTGAAACTGTCAGCTTGGCGCCGGCTTTGATTAAATTATTTGGCCCGGCAGAGTTATTAGAAAAAATTGAGCCGGGAACGGCAAAAACTTCGCGATTTTGCGCCAGGGCGTGATTGGCGGTAATTATGGCGCCGGATTTGGCCGGCGCTTCAACGACGAGCGTTCCCAGTGTCAGTCCGCTGACAATCCGGTTGCGATTAGGAAAGTGATGAGCCAAAGCCGAGGCGCCGATTGGGTATTCCGAAAGCACGGCGCCATTTTGGGCAATCTTTTCCGCTAAACTTCTGTTCTGGGATGGAAAAATACTAAATCGGTCAATTGATGAGCCAAGCACTGCAATCGTACGCTTTTTTTGCTCTAAAGCAGCTAGGTGCGCCAGCGTATCAACGCCTAGAGCTAATCCCGAAACAATCGTGAGTCCAGCTTGCGCTAATTCGCGCGAAATTTGGGCAGCAACTTGCTGGCCATAGGTTGAGAGTTTGCGCGTGCCAACCACCGCGACGGCGAATTCATCCTCTGGTTTTAGCGCGCCCTTAATGTACATTATGGCTGGCGCGTCATAAATTTCTTTTAAGAGCTTGGGATAGTCGTCATCTAAAATTGTAATGATTCCGATATTTTCTTTATTTAATTTGGCCAGTTCTTTAGTTAAATCAATTTGCGACCGTTGCAAAATAATCTCTCGCGCCAAGTCTTCTTCCAATCCCGCTAAAATAAAATCTTGCGCTCTGCCATTTTTCCAAGCTTCCTCCATTGAACCAAAATGGCCCAGCAGTTTTTTAAAACGCACGGGGCCAATGCGTTCGTTGAATAAATTAAAAGCGTGGAAATATTGAGCGTGAGGATGCATAAATCATTAACAAAATTTTTCGCCATGCGCGAAATAGAATCATAAGAGTCTTTCATTACTATATCATTTTTATTCTTTTTCTGCCAAATTATCCTAATTCGTCCGTTTGAACGAACGGATTAAAATCGTTTTTCATATCCTCAATTGACTCATTCAGCATCTGCATATATAAGTTCAGTCCCACGGAATTAACCGGGCCGCTCTGTTCACGGCCCAAGACATTGCCGGCGCCGCGGATTTCTAGGTCGCGCAAAGCAATTTGATAACCCGAACCCAATGTTTCGTTTTCTTGCAGGGCTTTTAATCTGGCGGCGGAATCATCGGTCAAATTTTTACTATTATATAGAAAGTAAGCATAGGCTTGTTGATTGGAACGGCCAATGCGGCCGCGAAGCTGGTAGGCTTGAGCCAGTCCCAATCGCACCGCATTGGCGACAATTAAGGTATTGACGTTAGGAAAATCTAAACCATTTTCAATAATCGTGGTCGCCACCAGAACATGGATTTTTTTAGTTTCAAAATCATCCATAATTTTTATTAATTCTTTTTCGGGCAAGTGGCCATGAATAAAAGCGATATCGGCGCTTGGCGCCAATTTTTTAATTTCCCGGGCGGCCAAGCCAATGGTTTGTACGCGGTTATGCAAATAATAAACTTGTCCGTGGCGCGCTAATTCTTTGGCGATGGCTTCTTTAATAATCTTTTTATTGTTTGCTTGAACAAAAGTTTTAATCGGCAGACGGCCGGGCGGGGGAGTATTAATAATTGAAACATCGCGCAGGCCAGCGAGCGTTAGGTGGAGCGTCCGGGGAATTGGCGTGGCGGAGAGAGAAAGGATATCGATGGCATTATTTTCATTTCTCCCTTTGTAAGGGGGGGTTAGAGGAGATTTAAATCCACCCAAAGCCGAGCTTAGCTCTGGCCGACCCTCCTTTAAAAAGGAGGGAGTTACTAAATTCTGTTCATCCACCCCACCCTCGCCCTCCCCTTTGCAGGGGAGGGAAGATCCGATACGCAACCCATTAAAAACTTCTTTTTGCTTAACGCCAAAGCGTTGCTCTTCGTCAATGATGGCCAGTCCTAGATTTTTAAACTGAATATCTTTTGAGAGTAGTCGATGCGTACCAATTACTATGTCTGTTTTACCCTCCTCTATTTCTTTAACAATTTTTTTCTGCTGATTTTTTGATTGCAGGCGGGTGAGTAGAGCAATTTTTACCGGAAATTTTTTGAGCCGACTGGAAAAATTATGCCAGTGTTGATTGGCCAAAATAGTGGTGGGACAAAGCACAGCAACTTGCCGGCCAGCTTCGGCGGATTTAAAAGCGGCGCGCAAAGCCACTTCCGTTTTGCCAAAACCAACGTCACCGCAAATTAGCCGGTCCATTGGTTTTGACGACTCCATGTCGCGCGTGACATCATCAATCGCGCGAGCTTGATCGTCGGTCTCAACGTAGGGGAAATCATCAGCTAATTCTTTCTGCCACTGGCTTTCGGCTGGATATTGAAAGCCTCTGGCGCCGGCTCGTTGGCCATAAAGATCCAATAATTCCTTGGCTAACGTTAGCGCATCTTCTTTGGCTTGTTTTCTAGTTTTAAGCCATAGCGAACCGCCGAGACGATGAATGATTGGTCTTTCAAAACCAATATAACGAGATAATTTTTCTTCTAGCGCAAGTGGAACATAGAGCCGGTCTTTTTTAGCATACTCAACTACAAAAAAACGGTCATCGGATTTTTCGGTGGGATTAGCAAGAGAAATTTGTCCTCCTGGCTGGTTGGCAAAACCAATAAAATTACCAATACCGTGATCCAAGTGGACTAGAAATTCGCCGGGCTTGATTGAGGAAAGTAAGGATTGAGTTTGGCGATTAGCTAAATCTTTTTTTATCGATTTTTCAGTTTTAAGAATATTAACGGACAAAAATTCAAAACTAAAAATTTGTTGGCCGGAAAATTCCAGCCGCCAAGCGTGAGGGCAGTTGATAGGGAAAATATCTAGAATGCCGCCGCGGTGGGAAAACTCGCCGGGCGCGCCCAGCGTCTGGACCTTTTGATAACCCATTTCCGAAACTTGACGCAAGAGGGCAAAAAGATTTACTTGGGAATCGGTGTCTAAAAAAAGTACATTATCTTTCCACCAAAGCTGATTTTGTGCCGCTTGTTTTATTTTTTTATAATTTTGCGTATACCACAAAGCGCCCTTATCTAGAAAATAGGGGGTGATGCTGGCGATCAATATTTCGGTAATGATTTTATCTTTTTCGGTCATCACATAATTTTAAAATAGCCGCACCCTTGACAAAGTAATTATTTTGCAGTATACTATAAGATAGTATAAAAGGAGTAGTTTTTCAACAAGTCTCTATCTTAATTTGACATAATATTGTAGCTGAATTATAGTATAATATCCTAAAAGTCCTGTCAAAATAGAGTTAAAGAAAAAGTGTCCGGTATCCTATCTGTGAGTGGCGAACGCTTATAAATCCCTCCTACTTTAAGTTAGTAGCCTTAAGTTCAAGAGCGATTCCTTTATGGAATATACTTTTGACGCTCGCAGGTAGGATATTGGACAGTTTGGACAGTTTTTTAAACAACCAAAAAGAAATGAAGTCATTGGTAATCCGACATAATATAAAAATTACAAGTACGTCACAATGAAAGGAGCAAAAGATGAAAAAATTCTTTTTTTGGGTGGGCGCGTTCTTTTTGTTCTTTTTCCTATACTGGAGGCTGGTGGCCTCCGAAGACGTTATTCGTCCCAGTGAACTGGGGCTGATAATTGCAATTGGTTTTTTCGCTTTAGTGGCCTTTATCGGGGTGCTGAATTCCGCGCCGCGAGCGTGGAAAGAGATAAAGTTCTGCTGCCGGCGACGTCAATCAAGATTAAAATCCCGGCGACAGGGCGCGACAACGGTCGTGCTCAATTAAAACAATAGGTCATAAAATCAATAGGTCAGCGCTAGCGCTGACCTATTTTCTTTTGCAAGGCTTGCGAAAACAGCGATCCTTTTTAATTGAAATTAGTTTGAGCTGCCTGAATTCCTTTAGCTAGCGCCAGCATTAAGGCTTCACTGGTTTTTTGATTTATTGCCTGAACCGTTTCTTTCTCGCCGGCAGTAAATTTTTGGAGAACAAAATTTTTGGTCGGCAAGAATTTTTTGACCAATGAAGCCAAAAGATTTTGGCCATTGGGCGCGATGCCGAGGCGAAAACGGATGAGACCTTGAGTTCCTAATTTTTCAATTATTGAAGCTACGCCGTTGTGGCCGGCGGCGCTGCCATTTTGACCAAGGCGCAGTGCGCCAAGCGGCAGATCAAGATCGTCATGCAGAATCCAAATGTCAGCCGGTTCTATTTTATAAAAATCAGCCAGTAATTTTATGGCTTGGCCGGGGAGGTTCATAAAAGTTTGAGGTTTGGCTAGGATTATTTTTTCGCCATTAAGTTGTCCCTCGCTGATTAAAGCCTTGAATTTTTCCAGATTTTGCCATGGCGAAAAATCGGCTAAGGTGTCCTGAAAATAATTTAACGCATTAAACCCTAGATTATGGCGAGTATTTAAATATTGACTGCCGGGATTGCCGAGACCGACTATTAACTTCATGTGATTTTATTAATTATTATTATGAGTTTCTGGCTTATCGAGGTTAAAGAATCTATAAAAATGACAAATGACGAATACCCAATGACTAATCAATGACAAAATCCAAATTGGACATTGAGGCATTGGGATTTTATTTGACATTGGAAATTGGAAATTTGTCATTAAGAGACAAGATCCTTCTCCTCCCGCTGGCGAACCATTATGACGCAACACATTATTTGCTTACGGCCTCTGTGATATATGCTCTTATTTCTTCGTAGTTCTCGACTCCAGCCGTTGGTTTGATTATAGAGGCAAGTTCATTACCAAGCAACATTTGATCGCCGATAAAGAAATTTTGGCTAGCTAATTCGTTACGGACAATATTTTCGCCGGGTAGTTCTTTTATGTCTTGCCAATAATTCTGGATTTGCCAAAGGCTCAAGTCGGTTTTTATGTTGGCGGATAGAGCTTGATAAATCTCAATAACTTTTTTAAAATCCCAAAAATTAAGCGTTAAAACTTTTTGTTTGAGTGCTTGAATAACTTCTTGTTGCCGGCCAATCCGGTCAAAGTCGCCGCCAAGGCTATGGCGGGAGCGGATATATTTTAGGGCTGTTTCTCCGTCTAGGTATCGCCAGCCGGCTTTAATTTCAAAAGCTTGGAAGCTGTTATCAGGACCGGGAAATTTTTCATCAATAATATCTTTTTGGACTAAAATGTTAACGCCGCCCAGGATATCAACGATATTTTTTACGGTTTGAAGGTCAACAAAAATATAGTGATTAATTTTAAGACCAGTGATTTCTTCAGTTTTCTTAATCAGGGAATTAAATTCTCGATTGGTATTTTTTCTGTTGAAAGCATAAAGAGCATTGAGTTTGGTATAGTTTTCCTGGTCGGGAATTTTGATTAAAAGATCGCGAGGCAGAGAAAAAAGGAAGATTTTATTTTTATTGGCGTCAAAACTGGCAACTAAAATGGTGTCGGTTAAATCCGGAGCGTCATTGCCTTGGCCGGGCGCACCCAATAATAAAAAATTTTCAGGTTCTTTTTCGCTGGCTTTTATTGGCCAGAGAAAATTTGGAGGATTAAATTCCCAAGAAGAGGCGCTCTGGGTAGATTTTTTTATTTCGAATATTCTTGGCTGGCCAAGATTGAACCATTGCCAAGCGAACATCAGGCCAGCAAGCAGCAAGACAATAATGATGACAAAGATAAATTTAGGCTTCATTTTGCGGATTTGCTTTCTTTTCAGTATAGCATAAAGTTAAAAAGTACCCAGCTTGCCCCGTTAGAAGTCCAACCAAAGTAATGATTATTTTTGATAATAGGGCGAATCGCCTTCGGCTTAGCAGTCAACTAAATTTTATCTTCAGAGAGACTTCTAGCGGGGCTTGCGTAATTCCTTTTTTTGGTTTAATATATCATTGCGCTTAAACATAAAGAAAGAGATGAAGTCATTTTTTCTGTTTCTGTTTGAAGTGGTAAAAATTACCGTTTTAACCTTGGCGATTATTTTGCCGATCAGGTATTTTTTGATGCAGCCATTTTTTGTTAAGGGAGCTTCAATGGAGCCCAACTTTGAAGATGGGCAATATTTGATTATTGATGAAATATCTTATCGTTTTCGGCCAGTTGAGCGGGGTGAGGTAGTTGTTTTTCGCTACCCGGTGGATCCTTCCCAATATTACATAAAAAGAATAATCGGTTTACCGGGTGAGACCATTGAAGTGGTTGATGGCCGGGTAAAGATTTATAATAATGATAATAAATTAGGTTTTGTGCTGGATGAGGCCAATTATTTGCCGGCTTCTATTGCTACTTATGGCGAGCAGAAAACAGTTTTGGGCAGCGAAGAATATTTTGTGATGGGAGATAATCGGCAGGCTTCTTATGATTCCCGGCGCTGGGGCGTTCTGCCGGCAAAAAATTTAATTGGACGAGCTTGGCTAAGAGCTTGGCCGCCAAAAATGGCTAAAGTTTTTGAGGCACCACAATACGCATACTAAAAATCCTAAATCCTAAGCTCTAAATTCTAAACAAACTCAAAATCCCTGCCTATCGGCAGGCAAGCAAATATCAAATTTTAAAAACGGTTTTGAATTTTTAATTTCGGTCATTGGAATTTGTTTAGAATTTAGGTATTAGACATTAGAACTTATTATTTTATGCCAAAAAAGAAACAACAAAAAGTTTTTCAGGCGCCCAAAGGAATGCGCGACTTGTTGCCTGATGATCAAATTTTTTGGGAAAAATTGACCAAGGTCTTAACAAATCTGGCCTATGATTATGGTTTCCAAAAAATTGAAACACCGATTCTGGAAGAATCGGAACTTTTTATTCGCGGAACTGGCGAGACAACTGATATTGTAACCAAACAAATGTTTTCTTTGAAAACCGCCGGAGGAACCAATTTAACCTTACGGCCAGAAGGAACGCCGGGAGTTTGCCGGGCTTATCTGGAGAACGGTATGGCTTCTTGGCCTCAGCCAGTTAAGCTTTTTTATTATGGACCAATGTTTCGTTACGAACAACCGCAGGCTGGCCGTTATCGGCAAATGTTTCAATTTGGCATTGAAAATATTGGTGAAGGAGGAGCCGTGCTGGATGCCCAAATTATTCAATATTGTTTTCATGTCTTTAAAACTTTGGGACTTAAAAAAATTAATATTCAGATAAATAGCCTGGGTTGCCCACAATGCCGACCAACTTTCCGGCGAGCGTTGCTTGATTATTATCGGCACCGGAAAAATAAGATTTGTCCTGATTGCCGGCGGCGATTAAAAGAAAATCCATTGCGGCTCTTGGATTGCAAAGAAGAAAAATGTCAACCGATTAAAGTTCAAGCGCCAGCGGCGGTTGACCATCTTTGTGAAGAATGCAATGCTCACTTTAAAGAAGTTCTGGAATTTTTAGATGAACTGGAAATCCCCTATTTTTTAAATAACACTTTAGTCAGAGGACTGGATTATTATACGAAGACAGTTTTTGAAATTTTCTGGGAAGAGGAGGGGACTCAGACGATGGCGCTAGGCGGCGGCGGCCGTTATGATAATTTAATAAAAGAAATAGGAGGAAGACCGACGCCAGCAGTGGGGATGGCGCTGGGGATGGATCGGATTGTTAATTTAATGAAGAAAGAAGAAGTTAAGGCGAGCAATAATTTTGCGCCAAAAGTTTTTTTGGTGCAACTTGGCGTGATGGGCAAGAAAAAAAGCTTAAAATTATTTGAAAAATTGCATCAGGCCGGTATTGTTACCGCGGAATCGCTAAGCCGGGATTCAATTAAAACACAACTTAAAATTGCTGATCGGCTGGAGGTTAAATTCTCTTTGATTTTGGGTCAACAGGAAGCGCTTGATAAAACCGTTATTATTCGTGATATGCAAAGCGGAGTGCAAGAAACAGTGCCGCAAGAAAAAGTGGTAGACGAGTTGAAGAAGAGGTTTAAAAAATAACAATAAGATGCGAATAAATGCGAATGGTATACGAATGCCGCGAATAAGAATATCTTTATTCGCATTATTCGAATAAATTCGCAGATTCGCATTATGATGAGCGTGAGCGAATGTATATTTTGTAAAATTATTAATAAAGAAATTCCGGTTGAGCTTCTATACGAAGATGATTCGGTCGTGGTCTTTAGGGACGCCAAGCCAATTGTTCCAGTGCATGTCTTGGTTATTCCTAAAAAACATATTGAATCGGTGGCTGATATGACAGAGATTGATGAGGCTTTGGCTGGGCGCTTGATTATAGTGGCTAAAAAAATGGCTGAGCAACTGAGAACCAGCGAAGGCGGATATAAATTGTTATTAAGAGTTCGCCCGGATGGCGGACAAGAAGTCCCTCATGTTCATTTGCATTTGCTAGGTGGTGGCGCTTTGAAAGAAAATATTGGGTTAAAGTAAAATTAGAAAATTCTAATTTCCAAATCCTAAATCCTAAACAATATC
>CAZYIG010000012.1:0-12360 GCA_964647205.1 uncultured Candidatus Saccharibacteria bacterium
GGTGATTTTATTAAAAAAGAGAGCCTAATCAAAGATGTCGTTATCTATGATAAAAAGGAAAAATATTTAATTGAAAAGGAGACAAGCTTTGAAGATAAAAAAACTAAGCTGGCAATTAAACTGAAAAAGTAAATTGGTTATGGCCAATAAGGTTTCAATCTACAAAACTGAAGGAATTATTATAAAAGCAGCAGATCTGGGCGAACTTGATCGGCTGCTTTTTGTTTACACTCGTGGCTACGGTAAAATTTCCGTGCGGGCGATTTCAGCCCGGAAAAAAGAATCAAAACTGCGGGGATTGCTGGAACCGTTTACGCGGGGGCAATTTGTCTTGGCCAAAAGCAAGACGATTGATATTATAACGGACTTTGAAGTGGCTGATAGTTTTTCTCATTTGCACAAGAACTTAGAAAATCTCGCCTACGCTTATTATTTTGCTGAATTAATTGATAAATTAATTACCCACGCCGAAGCCGATGAAGACGTTTGGCGACTGGTGGCGCGAGTTTTTGAAGTATTAAATCAAAAGCGGGGAGACTTGGCGGAAATTAAAATTATGTTTGAGGATAAATTGGTGGAATTTCTCGGCCACGGAAAGATGAATTATTCAAAGCTAGCCCAGCGGTTAAACTATCTGCAATCATTGGCGGGCGAGCAAATAAACGCGCAAAAATTTTTGGCGCAGATCATGTAATAATAAGAAAACTAAAAAGCCCCGCAGGGCTTTTTAAAATTAATTTGGCGATGTCCGACAACCTAAGGTTGTCGGACATCAAAATATTTAATCATTTTTATTTTAGCATCTCAACGATTTTGTCTAATTTAACTAACTCAGTTTTTTTCTCGATCCGTTTCTTTATTTCCACCGAATTTTGGGTCAGTGTCTTTTCGGAAATAACCAGGCGCCAAGGCAAGCCGATCAAATCGGCTTCGGCGAATTTTTGGCCAGCGGGCAAGGCGCGATTATCGTATAAAACTTCCAGATTAGCATCGGTTAATTCTTCGCAGAGCTTATCAGCCGTGGTTTTGACCGTTTCGTCATCGCCCAGCATCAGCAGATGGTATTTATAGGGCGCTACATTTTCGGGCCAAATAATACCTTTGTCGTCGTGGCTGATCTCTACGATAGTTCCCATCACCCGTCCGGGGCCGATGCCGTAGCAACCCATAATCACATTTTGTTCTTGGCCATTTTGGTCTTTGAATTTCAGATCAAAAGGCTCGGAGTATTTAGTGCCGAGTTTAAAAATATTGCCAACCTCAATCGCTTTAGCTTCTTCAAAACCAATGCCGCTGCAAGCTGGACAGGTTTTGGTCTCGTTTTTTATTTCTTTATTGATCGCTAATTTTTTGCAGCTGGTGCAAACAAAGATTGTGTCTTCACCGGCTTCGGAAACCGTTTGAAATTCGTGAGAGTATTTGGAAAATGAACCACCGCTGGCGGCGGTTAAATAAGTTTTCTCGCCCAGTCCGCACCGCTCAAAAATTTTAAAATAAGCAGCGGTGGTTTGTTGGTAATAATTATCCAGATCTTCTTGGCTGGTATGAAAAGAATAGAGGTCTTTCATGGGAAATTCCCGACCGCGCAAGAGGCCGGATTTAGCCCGCGCTTCATTGCGGAATTTAGTTTGGATTTGAAATAAAGCAAAGGGCAGGTCTTTATACGATAAAACCATCTTTTTCGCTAAAGGCGCGATAACTTCTTCGTGTGTGGAGCCGAGGGCATAATCTCGGTCACCCATACCTTTTAATTTAAATAAAATATCCAATGATTCCCAACGGCCAGTTTTGACCCAATTTTCTTTGGGATGCATGGCTGGCATTAAAATTTCTTGTCCGCCAATAGCCACCATTTCCTCCCGAATAATATTTTCAATTTTGCGCAAAACGCGCAAGCCTAGCGGCAGAAAAGAATAAATTCCCGCGGCTAACTTATCAATAAAACCGGCGCGAGTCAGCAAAATCGCGTTACAGCTTTCTTCGTCTTTTGGGGCTTCGCGCAAAGTTTTGGTGGCCAGCAGTGATTGTTTCATGATTTTAGTATAGTCAATAATTTGATTTTTATCAACAAACTCGGTATTTTATAGTTATGCAAACTAAAAAATTCCAACGCAAAATTGAAGATTTTGTTTGTGTCAAATGCGGGACAAAAACAAAGGGCACGGGTTACACTGATCATTGCCCCAAATGTTTGTGGTCGCGGCACGTTGATATTAATCCGGGCGATCGGCAGTCTTCTTGCGATGGTCAAATGGAACCTCTCGACGTGGAAGTTAAAGATGGTGAGAATATTATTTATTACAAATGTCAGTGTTGCGGTTTTAAGCACCGCGTCAAATCGGCGGTTGATGATAATTTTTAAGCAATCTTAAAATTGACCGGAAGCAAAAATTAAACTAGAATTAAAACAATGGCTAATAAAATCGAACAAAAGAAAATTATTCTGACTGGTGACCGGCCAACCGGTTGTTTGCATTTGGGTCACTATATCGGCTCGCTGGCTAACCGTGTTAAATTACAACATGAATGTCAGCAAAATATTTTGATTGCCGATATGCAAGCGCTAACGGATCATGCCGAAGATCCCAGGCTCGTGCGGGAAAGCGTTTTGCAACTGGGATTTGATTATCTGTCAGTTGGCATTGACCCGGAAATCTCCACGATTTTAATTCAATCAATGGTGCCGGAAATTGCCGAACTTACTATGTATTATTTAAATCTGGTGACTGTGGGGCGGCTAGAAAAAAATCCGACTGTGAAGGATGAAATGAAACAAAAAGGTTTTGGCAAGAGCGTGCCGGCCGGGTTTTTAATGTACCCGATTTCTCAAGCCGCGGACATCACGGCTTTTAAGGCTAATTTAGTGCCGGTGGGCGCGGATCAGGTGCCGGTGCTGGAGCAGGTTAATGAAATTGTGAAGACTTTTAACCGAGTCTATAAAACAGATGCTTTGGTTGAGTGCGAAGCTTTAATCTCTCAAACGCCGCGCTTGCCCGGAATTGATGGTAAGAATAAAATGGGAAAATCGCTGGGCAACTGTATTTTTCTTTCTGACTCGCCGGACGAAGTTAAGAGAAAAGTTTTTGAAGCCTATACCGATCCGGGCCATATTAAAGTTGATGATCCGGGCCAAATTGAAGGCAATATGGTTTTTATTTATCTGGATGCTTTTGCGTCCGATAGAAAGAAAGTTCAGGAATTAAAAGAGCATTACCGGCGTGGCGGACTGGGAGATGTTGCCGTTAAAAATTATTTAGTAGAAGTGCTGGAAAATTCTTTGGCGCCAATCAGAGTCAAAAGAAAGGAACTGGAAAAAGATCCGGCTGAAGTGATGAAAATCTTGAAACGGGGGACGGAACGCGCGCGGCTCGTTGCGGCGCAGACATTAGAAGACGTCAAAGAGGCAATGGGTATTATCTATTAATATCTTGTAAAATTAAAAACCCCTGAACAATATCGGGGGGTTTTGTTATTCTAATGTTCTCAAGAACATTAGAGGGTTAAATTAAAGCAGAGACTTTATGAGTTCAACAACGAATTTATTTTCAATCAGAAGCGCTTCGTCGGAAGAAACAAGATAAATTAGTTTGTCGTAGATTATCAAATTTCCGGGAATATCTTTTTTAACTTCTTTTAATTTTATTTCACCTAGCCGCTTTTTGATTTCCGGTAATTTATCTTGCCAGAGCTTGAAAGCACTTTTATCGGTGCCGATAAAATAAATATTGGCAGTTTGGCTTTGGGAAAAATCATCTAGCAAAATCTTGATTTCATTTTTGCCTTCAAATGACCGGATTTCCGATTGGCCGGCGATATTATATTTGGCGCGAAGGGCGGAGATGATGCGGACAAATTCCCGTTCTTTTTCTTCTACCTCACGTTTTTGCACCCGCAGAAGCCCGAGCAGATTGTCGGGCGATTCGGCGGCAAAAAAAGTCCGCTCTCCTTGAGTTAGTCCTTGCCGCTTAATTTCTTTCATTAGTCCTTTGCGAATAAGCTCCTTGATAACTTCGTAGACGGTGGGGCGGGAAATAGCGGCTTTTTTGGCAATATTTTGAACCGAGCTAAAGCCTAACTCCAGAGCGGCCAAGTAGACGTTGACCTCTTTTTCTTTTAGGCCTAATTTTCGCAATTCCAAGTTAATCATATTTTTATTATAATCAAGCTTCTAAACTTTGTCAAATTTTATTTTACAAAAGTTCGTTCGGCTATTGCTTTCGAAAACAGAAATACCAATGGACACTTTTGCGGGTTTTTGATACCATATTTATATGGATTTAAAGGAATTGAAAAATTTAATCAGCGAATTTAAGGCTGACGCCAAGAAAATCTCTTCGGTGGCTGATTTTGAAGAGTTGCGCCAAAAGTATGCCGGTAAAAGGGGTAAAATTGCGCAGCTTTTTGAGGTTTTTGCTAAGCTTGGTACCGAAGAGAAAAAAGAATTTGGTAAAAAGATAAATGAGCTGAAAAAAGAAATAGAACTTGAGATTGTTGATTTACAAGAGAAATTTTTAAATAAAAAAGTGGTATCTCCGTTAGATAAATTTTTAAAAACACTGCCGGGTAAAAAAATTGAAATGGGTCACTTGCATGTCATTACACAGGCGATTCGAAAGATCGTTGAGATTTTCAAGCCGCTGGGCTTTGTGCGGGTGCGGCACCCAGAAATTGATTGGGAATGGTTTGCCTTTGAAGCTTTGAATATTCCAATCACGCATCCGGCGCGAGATGAATGGGAAACTTTTTTTGTAGATGCGCCGGCGGATGAAAAATACGGGCGCTTAGTTATCACGCCGCACACTTCCAATGGGCAGGTCCACGAAATGTTAAAAGGTAAATTGCCAATTCGGATGCTGGGTATTTCGCGCTGCGGCCGGCGACAGGAAGACATAAGTCACCTTCAAACTTTTTTTCAATTCGAAGGATTAGCCGTAGACAAGGGAATCAGCATTTCTCATTTAAAAGGTACGCTGGATTATTTTGCCAAGAATTTTTTTGGACCAGGCCGAGAAATTCGTTTGCGGCCTTATGATTTTCGTTTTACTGAGCCAAGTTTTGAGGTGGATATAAACTGCGGATTGTGTTTGGGCAAGGGTTGTAAGCTTTGCAAGGGTGGTTGGATGGAACTAGGTGGCGCCGGCATGGTTCATCCTAATGTTTTAAAGGCCGGTGGCATTGATTCTAACGTTTACACTGGCTTTGCTTTCGGCTGGGGCGTTGAGCGAACTTATATGATGAGATCGGGCACGCAAATTGATGATATTCGGCATTTATTTAATAATGACTTGAGGTTTTTGGAACAATTCTAGAGAAAAATTTCTAAATCCTAATTTCTAATTTCTAAACAAATCCCAATGACCAAAATCTAAAGTTCAAAACGGTTTTGGGTTTATGATTTTGAATTTAGATATTATTTAGGATTTAGTGTTTCGAATTTAGGATTTATAAAACTATGAATATTCTCGTTCCGCAAAACTGGTTGAAAGATTATATTAAAACCGACGCTCAGCCGGCGGAGATGGCTAATGCCTTATCCTTGCACGCTTTTTCGGTGGAAAAAATCATAGAGACACCCAGCGGAGAGCCAGTTTTTGAAATTGAGATTACTCCCAATCGCGGCGATGCCCTTTCGGTTTTGGGAATTGCGCGCGAACTCCGAGTCATTTTACCAAGATTGGGCTTTAAAGCCGAGTGGCAAACGATAGAAAATAAAAAAATAAACGAAGTTGATAAACTAAAATTAGACGTTCAGATAGAAAATAAATCTTTAGTACCGCGCTTTTGCGCTTTAGTCTTAGAAGACGTGCAAATTAAAGACTCTCCTGATTTTATAAAACAGCGGCTGGAAGCAGTTGGACAGCGGGCGTTAAATAATATTATTGATATTACTAATTACTTGATGTTTGACAAGGGTCAGCCCATGCATGCTTTTGATTATGATAAAATCAAAGGCGACCGAGCTGAGCTCGGCTCAGGTCAAGCTAAGCTTGACGCTAAAATGATTTTACGGGAATCAAAGAAAAGCGAGAAATTGGTGACGCTAGATGGAATGGAACGGGAATTACCGGCTGGCGTGATTGTGATTGAAGACGGCGAGGGTCGCTTGATTGACCTATGCGGGATTATGGGCGCCAAAAATAGCGAGGTGGATGAAAGCACTAAGCGAGTTTTATTATTTGTTCAGGTTTATGATCCGGTGCGAATCCGCAAATCTTCAATGGCATTGGGCCACCGGACGGAAGCGGCGCTGCGTTTTGAAAAGGGAATTGATTTTGACGGGGTAGTTCCGGCGTTGTGCGAAGCGGCGGATTTAATGAAACAGTATGCCAATGCCAAAGAAGCTTCAAAATTAATTGATATTTTAAATGTTGAGTATCAGCCCAAAGAGGTGGTGGTTGACTACGAAAAAATAAATTTGGTGGCAGGGGTTGAAATAAGCAAAAAAGAAGTGGATGAAATTTTGACGGGGTTAGGCTTTGAATTCTCTGGTTCAAAGATCAAAGTTCCTTCTTGGCGCCATGATGATATTGACCTGTCCGAAGACTTAGCCGAAGAAGTCATTCGGTTCTATGGCTATTATAAATTGCCCAATAAACTATTAACCGGCGATTTGCCAAAAAGAGCTGACCAGGGATTATTTTTCTTAGAAGATAGAATTAAAAACTTTTTAAAGCATCAAGGATTTTTCGAGTGTTATACCAATTCGGCAACTAATGAAGAATTAGCCGGCGCAGAAGCTCTAAAAATAGCTAATCCCTTAACCGAAGAATTTAAATATTTTCGAACCTCGCTTTTGCCGCAACTGACGGAGGTAGTAGCCAAAAATCTTAACTACAGCGATAAAATTAAAGTTTTTGAGCTGGCGAGTGTTTACTTATCCAAAGAAAAAGAATTGCCGGCGCAACCGTTGAGATTGGGTTTAGTTGTTAAGGGTGTAGAATTTTTAGAACTCAAAGGTGTTATTGAGGCTCTGCAAAAAGAGATTGGAATTAAGGAATCTATTGATTTTGAAATCAGAGAGCAAGGAGATAATGTTTTAGCGGCCGAATTGGATTTTGAGGAATTAATTAAAAAAGCGATATCAGTTAAAACTTATCAACCACTTAACAGCTTTAATTCAATTAAAGAGGATCTAACATTTATTATTCCGTCAGGTGCAGGTGGCCAAATAACTTATCCACAAATTGAAAAAATAATTTTGGAGAGTGATGGGCGGATTTTGAAACTTAATTTTAAGGGTATCTACAAAAATTTTTTGACGCTGGCAATTGAATACTTGGATACGGCTAAGCAAATTTCATCCGAGCAGACGCAGGAGATTAGAAAGAAAATTTTTGATCGGTTGGAAAAACAATTGAGCGTTAAGCTGAAATTATAGTTTTATAAAATTAAAAACCCCCTAGTTCCGCATTTTGCGGAATTAGGGGGTTTTTGTTAGCTTGGTTAGATTCTTTCTTTTATCTCTCGATCTATTTTATCAATAAATTTTTCTGTTTTCATTGGCCCCAAATCGCCCTTACCGCGCTGGCGCACGGCCACCGTGGCGGCCTCAATTTCTTTATCGCCGATGATTAAAAGATAAGGAATTTTTTGCTGTTCGCCGGCGCGGATTTTCTTGCCAATGCTCTCGCTTTCATTTTTAGCTAGAACGCGGAGCCCGGCGACGCGTAATTGCTCGGTAATTTTATCAGAGTATTCAATATGTTTTTCGCTGATTGGTAAAACCCAAACCTGTTCTGGCGCCAGCCACGCCGGAAAGGCGCCAGCATAATGCTCAATTAGAATACCCAGAAATCTTTCTGGCGAACCAACAATGGCGCGGTGAATCATGACTGGAGTTTGTTCTTTTCCTTCTTCGTCTATATAGGTCAGGCCAAAGCGCTGGGGCATGATGAAGTCAAGTTGGATGGTGGAGATTTGCCATTCACGGCCGATTGAATCGGTTGAAATCAGGTCCATTTTTGGACCATAGAGAGCGGCTTCGCCTTCGGCCTTAACATAGTCAATTTTATTTTCTACTAATATCTTTTCTAGCAGTTCTTGCGATTTTTCCCAAATCTTGGTATCGCCTAAATATTTTTCCGGATGATTTTTATCCCAGAGCGACAGGCGGACAGTATATTCCATTTTGTAGGTTTTCATGGCTTTCCTTATCGCTCCCAAAACAAGTAAGAATTCTTGTTCAATTTGATCTTCGCGGCAGAAGCAGTGGCCGTCGTCTTGGCAGAAGCAGCGCAATCTAGTCAGGCCGCTAAGTTCGCCTGGTTTTTCGTCGCGGTATAAATTGGCAAAATCAGCGATACGAATTGGCAACTCCCGGTAACTGCGTTTTCGAGCGGCATAAATTTGAGTGTGATGAGGGCAATTCATCGGTTTTAAGAAATATTCTTCTTTCGTGTAGTTGGAAACAACTTTGAACATATCTTCTTTATATTTTTCGTAATGGCCGGAAACTTTAAATAGCTCGGCTTTATTCATATTGGGAGTATGAACTTCTTGGTATCCAATATTTTTCTGGAGCTCATTAGAATAATTGATGATTTCTCGGCGAATGGTTGCTCCTTTAAAGGTATAGAGCGGCATGCCCGGGCCAACGAGGTCTGAAATAACAAAAAGATCTAGTTCTTTGCCAAGTTTGCGGTGATCGCGTTTTTCCGCTTCTTCTATTCTTTTTAAATAATCATCAAGCTCTTCTTCGGTTTCGAAGGCAACGCCGTAGATCCGCTGCAGCATGGTATTTTTTTCGTCACCCCGCCAATAGGCGCCGGCAATTTTGGTTAATTTAAAAGCCCCGGGATTTATTTCTTTAGTTGAGGCAACATGCGGTCCGGCGCAAAGATTATCGAACGGGCCGGATTTGTAAAAACTGACTTTTTTCTCGCCGGCGGCTTTTAGATCGTCAATGAACCCGGTTTTGTATGGATCGTGTTTATAAAATTCATAAGCTTCGGCAAAATCCATATCATGCTGTTTGAACTCTATGTTTTTTTTGATGAGCTCCTTCATTCGTTTTTCCAGCTTAGGCAAAAGATCCGGGGTGATTGTTTCGGACAGGCCGTAATCTTGATAGAAGCCGTTCTCAATGGATGAGCCAACGCCGAGGCCCACTTGCGGATATAATTCTTGCACGGCCATGCTCATTAAGTGCGAGATTGAATGGCGTATGATATCCATTTTGTTTTGTTCTTTTTCCATAAATTTATTTTATTTTAAAATTTAATAAAAATTGCCCAAAAATTACCTGATGCTGAGACCCCGTACAAAAGGGTGGTTCCACTCAGCTTCCCGTAATTTCTGGGCACTTTGCTCGCCTTTATCGTTGACGATGAACGGTGGCTCGGCAGGTGGTTAGTCTGCTTCGGGGCCACATTTAATTGGTAGCTATATTTTAGTTTTTAACAGAAAAATTGTCAATGAATGGTAAAATTTTTTAAAATAGACAATGGTTTAAAATCTTGATATTATAAGAGGGTATTATAAACTTGTTATATGTTGGATATAAAATTTATCAGGGAGAACAAGGAGGCTGTTGAGGAGAACGCCAAGAATCGAGGCGTTAGCGTTGACATTGATAAGATTTTATCTTTAGACAAGCAGCGCCGGAAAATTATTGTGCAAGTGGAAGCATTGCGCGCCAATCAAAATAAAGCCAGCGATGAGATTGCCAAAGAAAAAGAACCGGCAACGCGCCAGGCTAAAATTGACGAAATGAAAAAAGTGAAAGAAGAATTAGCGGCGCTGGAGCCAAGCCTGAAAAAAATTGAAGAAGAATACGCAAAACTATTGGGATCTGTTCCCAACATGGCCATGGCTGATGTTCCAAAAGGTAAGGACGAAAACGAAAATGTTCCAATACGCCAAGTTGGTAAAATACCGGAGTTTGATTTTAAGCCTAAAGAGCACTGGGAGATAGGTGAAGCGCTGGACATAATTGATACTAAGCGAGCAGCCAAAGTTAGTGGAGCAAGATTTGGATATTTAAAAGGCGGAGCAGCATTAATGGAGTTTGCTTTAATCCAATTAGTTTTTTCGGTGGTAACCGACGAAAGAATTCTTAAAAAAATTATTAAAGCGGCAAAATTAAAGATTGAGTCAAAACCATTTATTCCCGTTGTCCCGCCGGTGCTAATAAAAACCGAACCATTTAAGCGAATGGCGCGCTTGGAACCGCGGGAAGAGCGTTATTATATTCCGGAAGACGATCTTTATTTGGTTGGCAGTGCTGAGCATACTCTGGGTGCCTTACATATGGACGAAATTTTTAACGAGTCAGATTTACCTGTGCGCTACATTGGCTTTTCTACTGCTTTTCGCCGTGAAGCCGGCTCTTACGCCAAGGACTTGAAAGGAATTTTGCGGGTTCATCAATTTGATAAAGCGGAGATGGAGTCGTTTTGCTTGCCAGAAAAATCAATTGAAGAGCAAAATTTATTTGTGGCTATTCAAGAGCATTTAATGCAACTACTAAAAATTCCATATCAAGTGGTAATGATTTGCACGGGCGATATGGGCGCGCCGGATGCTAGGCAAATTGATATTGAGGCTTGGTTGCCGGGTCAAAATCGGTACCGCGAAACACACACCGCTGATTTGATGACTGATTACCAATCTAGTAATCTAAACACCAAGGTTAAGCGACCAAACGGCAAAACAGAATTTGTGCATATGAACGACGCGACAGCTTTTGCTATTGGCCGGATGTTGATTGCCATAATAGAAAACTATCAGCAAAAAGATGGCTCGGTAAAAATTCCCAAGGTTCTGCAGCCGTATATGGGTGGGATGGAAATTATTAAAAAATAAAATATTTTATATATGGAAAGATTGCTAATTAAAGAAGTTAAAGAAAAATCTGGCCAGACAGTTTTGCTGGTGGGCCGGGTAATGAATGTCCGCAAATTAAGCGCGGTGACTTTTGCGCAACTGCAAGATTATACAGGCTCTATTCAAATCGTTTGGGAAAACGTACCCGCCGAAGCTTTAGCGAAGGTGGGAGATGTGGTTGAGATTACTGGTCAAGTTCGAGTTGACGAACGAGCCAAGGGTGGTTGCGAAATTATGGGCGGGGAATTTAAAGTGATCAATACTAACATTGAAGATTTACCGATTGATTTATCTAAAAAGGATCTTAATTTACAATTGCCAACATTGCTTGACTGGCGGGCATTGTCTTTGCGTCATCCAAAAATTCAGGCGATTTTTAAACTTTATGATTTATTGCTAAAGCATTATGGTTTAGTATTGCGCGCTAATGGCTTTACGGAAATTAAAACTCCAAAAATCTTGGGGGCGGCTAGTGAAGGTGGCGCAAACTTTTTTAAGATAAAATATTTTGAGCAGTCAGCTTTTCTGGCGCAAAGTCCGCAGTTTTATAAGCAAATAATGGTGGGTGTTTTTGAACGAGTATTTGAAATTGGTTCTACTTTTCGGGCCGAGCCGCACTTTACCACGCGCCACGTTAACGAATATATTAGCTTAGACGCGGAGATGGGATTCATTAATAGCTTTAAAGATGTAATGGCGATGTTGAATAAGGTTTTGGTTGCGGTTTTTGAACAGGTCCAAAAAGAAGGTTCTGATTTTTTAGCCATGTATAATATTGAAGACATTTCTGTTCCTAAAGAAATTCCAGCCGTTAAGTTATCGGAAATCAGAGAAATCATTAAGAAAAAATATAATCACGAAATTGCCGAAGGAACGGACATTGATCCGGAAGGCGAGCGACTGGCTGGGCGCTATGCCAAAGAAGAATTTAATTCCGATTTTGTTTTTATTACGCATTATTTTTGGAAAGATAAGCCTTTTTACACAATGCCTTCGGCCGATAATGCAGAAGAGACAGAAGGTTTTGATTTATTGTACAAGGGCATGGAAATTACCACCGGCAGCCAGCGTATTCACAAATATGATGAATTGATTGCTAATATGAAGAAGAAAAATATCAAGCCAGATGGCATGGAATATTATCTGGATGTTTTCAAGTTTGCCATGCCGCCGCACGGTGGTTGGGGAATGGGCTCAGAGCGTCTTATTCAGCAAATGTTGAATCTTGGCAGTATCAAAGAAACAATTTTATTTCCGCGAGACGTTAAGCGGTTGAGTCCATAAATCGGATAAGTAATAATTAAATATTAAAACCCGCTTTTTAGCGGGTTTTTTGGTTAATAATATAAATTTAAAACTTATATTATTATGTCGGTATAGGGTTTACGCTATTTCAGCTTAAAAACAGCAGTTATTAACAATTTTGTCGCTAAACACTTGACAATGTTTTATAAGCTGGCTATAATGCCAATATTAAGCTAAAACTGGCCGACGGGCTCAATTTGTATAACTTGCTTTTAATTTTTTCGCAGCGCT
>CAZYIG010000013.1:0-12276 GCA_964647205.1 uncultured Candidatus Saccharibacteria bacterium
CATCGCCGCGGATCATGGCGGGTATCCGCTAAAAGAAGAATTAAAAAGATTTTTAATTGAAGAGGGCTACGAAGTGGTTGATTTGGGGCCGGAAGAACTTGATTTAGCCGATGACTATCCGGATTTTGCCTTTAAATTGGCCGAGCAAGTAGCACAGGACGAAGACGCTGGTGGGATTTTAATTTGTGCGACAGGCCAGGGAATGTGCATAGCGGCTAATAAGGTGGCGGGAATCCGCGCCGTTTTGGTTCACAATGATTTCACCGCTCTGGACGCGGCGGGCCACTTAAACGCCAATGTGATTTGTTTGGGAGGAAAAGTTACGGGTCCGGAAGAAGCCAAGAAACTAGTAAAAATTTGGCTGGACACGGAATTTTCGGAGGACGAGCGGCACGTGAGGAGACTGAGGAAGGTGGAGGAAATGGAAGAAAATTAAATCCAAATGACCAATGACAAATGACAAATCAATGACTAAGCCCTAAATCCAAAAGAATTAATTTTGACATTAAGATTTGGGATTTGATTTGACATTGGAAATTGGAAATTTGTCATTTATGGTTGAAATCATTCCCGCCATTATTGCCAAAAATTTTGCGGAGTTGCAGAAGAAAGTAAAACTTGTTGAACCGTACGTAAAGACTGTTCAGCTTGATGTGATGGACGGTGTTTTTGTTGATAATAAAACTTGGCCCTTTGACTTCGCTCAAGGCAAACCGTCAGTAAGCGAGCTGGATAATTTAGAAACTGATATTTTTTTAGAAGCGCATTTGATGGTAGGGAATCCTCATCGGATTTTGAACGAGTGGTTAAATGCTAAAGTCGGACGGATTATCTTGCACTGGGAAGCAATTGAAAAGATTCATAATCACGAGCTTTTACCCTATAAAACGCAAGTAGATGTTAAATTTCCGATTTCTAATTTATCGCGAGAGGTTCACCGGTGCGGAAAACAATTTGGCGTGGCTTTAAATCCTAAAACGCCGATTGCTGTATTAGATAATTTTATAGGCGATATTGATTTAGTATTGTTAATGAGCGTTGACCCGGGTTTTGCCGGTCAGAATTTCAAAGAAGAGGTTATCTTCAAAATTATTGCATTGCGGCAGCGGTATCCGGATGTTAAAATAGAAGTAGACGGCGGAGTTAATCTGGATAACCTTGGAAAGCTGAAAAAAACAGGCGCTGATTTTTTAGTTATGGGTTCGGCAATTTTTCAAAGTAAAGATATCAGTATTTTTATAAAAGAAATGAATAATTTTCTAACGGCTGATAATTGCTAAAAAATAAGCCAGTTCATATTTTTTTATAATTATTGCTAGGTTTGTTTATGAAAGTAAATATAAAGAAAAAAAAGCAAAAATTTTCAGCAGGCTTTACCTTGATAGAATTACTTGTTGTCATTGCCATCATTGGGTTATTGGCAACAATTGTGATGGTTTCTTTAAACTCGGCTAGAGGTAAGGCTCGTGATTCTCGGTCTTTGGCTGATTTCCGTCAAATATATAGTGCAATGGCTTTGTATTATGAGGATGCCAGTGCTTATTATGCTACTGGTGATGTAGATTGTAATGCCGCTGGCGAGGGGACCGCTATCTCGGCAGGAGTTTCTATCGGTGACTATATAGCCGTTGTCCCGCAAAGCAATGGGACAGAAGTATATTCTTGGTGTAATGGCGGTGCAACTGGTATTCAGGACACTCAAAAATTTTGCATTTATGTTCAATCGGCTGTCAATACATCAAACTATTTTTATGTTAGCGAAAAAGGCATTGGAGTGACTACGTCTGCTTTGTGTCCTTAATCTATTTCAGCCCAATCTAATTAATTAAAATATTAATAGTTAACGACATGTATAATATTTTTAATCAGAAAGATTTAGAAAACTTAAAGCAAGTTGAACCACAGAGATTTGAGCACAAGTCGGAAAAAGAGGTTATGTATTTAAACCTGAAAGGCTTAGATCTGGCGCCAATGGAAGGAATCAATATAGAAAAATTAAATCACTTGGCTAAGATAATTAGGGGATTCGCCTTCGCGGCGATTGATGGCGTAAAATCCGGCCATCCAGGCGGATCTTCTTCAAAGATTGAACAAATATTAGCCTTGCTTTTTAGTGGCGTCTTAGCTTTTGACCCGATGGAGCCAAAACATCCGGGCCGTGACCGCATAGTTTGGAGCGCTGGACATTGCACCCCGCTTTTGCATTCAACACTGGCTTTGATTTATCATATTTTGCAACAGAATAATCAACCGATAGACAAAGAAGCCATGGGAGCGGTTTTCCCGACATGTCTGACCCGGTTTCGTCATTGTGACGGGCCAAGCGGCCACGTTGAATCGCGCTATGCTTTAACCGATGCTTCAACCGGTTCTTCTGGTCACGGATTTTCGGCGGCGCTGGGATTGGCCATGCTGCAAAAAACGAATGGCTTAAATGCAAAAGTTTTTGTAATCGCTGGCGATGCAGAAACTGAAGAGGGTATCAGCTACGAAGCCAGAAATAGCATTGTTTCAATGGGAGCTAATAATATTATTGTAACTTTGGATAATAATAATTTTGGTATTGATGGATCAATCACAGATGTAATTAGCACCCCTTATATTAATCATTGGCTTGGTCTTGGTTGGAATGTAATTGAAGTTGATGGTCATAATGTTTTAGAGCTGGCCTATGCTTACAAAAAAGCAACCCAAGGGTTTTCCGCCCAAGGCGGATCCGCCTCTGGCGGAGCCAGCAACAGCCGTCCAACTGTGGTCATTTGCCACACCATAAAGGGAAAAGATTATGGCAAGACAATGGGCACGGCTGATTCCCATGGCATGCCGGCGCCGCATCCGGAATATATTGAAATCATGAAAAATTTGGGCTTTGATGTCCCGGGCGTTGAAGGTGAGACAAGCAAAGATATTGACGTTGTAACTTCCAAAATAACACGCGACGATATGGTTTATGTTATTGAACGACTGGAAGCAAACAAAAAAAATCTTAAATCCGAAAAAGAATTATTAGAAAAAATGAGCATGGCATTAAGGGGCCGGCCGATGGTTGATTATAAAAAAATTTGCCGGCCGGAAGTTTTGCCGCCGGAGTTAGTTTTTGCCGAGGGAGATAACGTGCCGATTCGAAAAGCAACAGAGGCTTTCTTTAAATGGTTGATGGAGCAAACGGCATTTTTTTATGCCGGTTCAGGCGATCTGGCTAAATCAATTTTAACGACGACGGCGGAAAATGTTTATGGCATCGTAAACGCTAAAAATCCGCTGGGTCGCGGTTTCCGTTTTGGCATTGCTGAACAAAATATGGCGATGATGTCGACGACGATGACGCAGGATATCTTGCCGGGTGGTTTTCAAGCAATGAATGTTTTTGCAACTTATGGCGTCTTCACTTCAATCATGGCCAATTCGGTTCGAATGGCCTTGGTTAGCAATGAAGTCAATCCAAAAATGAAGGGATTTTTTGTCATGCTGGCAGCGCATGATGGTCCGGAAACCGGTGAAGATGGACCGACTCATCAAGGACTATTTTGGATGTCGTTATTTGATGCCTATCCGGGCATAAAGGTTTATAAACCCAGTGATGCTAATGAAGCGATTGAGATGCTATTTTCGGCCCTAGAAAAGGGCGAACCAATTGCCTTGTCGGTTCTGCGGCCTCCTACGCCTGTTTTTAAACGAGGCTTATCGGCGGACGGTAAATATATGATACCGGCGGCGCGCGAAGCGGTAAACGGCGCTTATGTTTTTAAGAATGTTTTTTCGCAAAACAGAATTGTATTGGTTTTGATACAAATCCTCTGGCGCTAGTTATTTGTGGCGGTCAGGTGTTGGCTAACGTTTTAACGGTCTTACCAGAGATGGAAAAAGAATTAGATGTTAAAATTATTGCCGTAACTTCGCCGGAATTATTTGAAGAGTGGCGCCGCAACAATCCAGAAAAAGCGAAAGATGTTTTACCGAACGAAGAGCGCCAGCACGTGGTCACCTTACATAACGGCTGGTCGGGATTTTTAAATCGGTTTTTATTACCGGGTGATTATGAAAAACGGACAATAGAAATTGACCGGTTTTTGAAATCCGGCCCGCCGTCGGAAGTTTATAAATTAGCCAAATTTGACGTGGACGGAATTAAAGATCAAATTTTAAAAGCAACAGGGTAAAAGACTGCTCGGAAGTTTGTTTCAAAAGCATAAAATTTTCCCCAGCGTGACCCCGCAATATGCGGGGTATTCGCCAAGACCCCCTCGCTTTTAGTTATAAAGATAATAAAGAAAAACATGTTTGATGTAATCACCTTTGGTTCGGCGACGCGCGATATTTTTGTGCGTAGCAAAGAAATAAAAGTTATTAATAGTCAGGAATTTATTACCGGTAAGGCTCTGGCCGTGGAAGCGGGCGGCAAAATTTATGTTGATGAATTAGTCTTTGCCACAGGCGGCGGAGGAACAAATTGTGCGACCACCTTTGCCTTGCAGGGATTAAAAACTGCCTATGTCGGCTTGATTGGTAATGACCCTGGTGGTTTAGAAATTTTTAGAGAGCTAAACAACCTAGGAGTAAATTGCAGCTTTATTAAAACAACCGAAAAAGCCAAAACACCGTATTCTATAATTCTATCTTCACCGAGAAATTCTGCTCAGCTCACAAGCGAGCCTGCCGGCCAAGCAAGACAAAGTAGTCAAGACAAGAGCGTTATGGGCGGAGAACGCAGTATTCTGGTCTATGAAGGTGCTTCTCATCTTTTAGCCGAGGAAGACGTTCCTTGGAATGAAATAAAGCAAGCTAAGTGGTTTTATCTTTCCGGTCTCTCGGGCGAATCGTCAAAAGTTTTTGAGCCGATTATCAGCTTCGCGGCGGCCAATAAAATTAAAGTGGCTGTTAATCCTGGCCATGATCAATTGACTAAAGATCTATTGGTTTTGAAAAATTTGTTAAGCAAGATTGACATTTTATTAGTTAATCAAGAAGAGGCAAGTTTAATCACCGGATCTGATTTTAAAAATGAAACAGAGTTATTCAGCAAATTTGACGGTATCGTGTCAGGCCTGGCGGTGATGAGCAAAGGAAAGGATGGAGTAGCGGTTTCTGATGGTAAAAATATTTACCGGGCAGGTATTCCATCTTCTGATTATGTTGATCGGACCGGCTCGGGCGACGCTTTTGGTGCTGGTTTTGTCTCGGCAATTATATGTGATGAAGACATTGAAACGGCTATTCAGCTTGGGACGGCTAATGCGACGGCAACCATTCAGCGGATTGGCGCTAAAAATGGGCTGTTGAAAAAGGGTGAATGGGGTTCGTGGGAAAAAGTGCCGGTTCAGGTTTACAAAATTTAATTTATTACTTCTGTACTATTGTTCAGACAATGGTACAGAAGTAAAGTAGTACGTATGAGCAAGGTAAGTCCGCGAAAATTATCGTCTGATCAGAAAATGAAATCGTTAGATATATTGTGGACAAGTATTGCTTCCTTGAAAGCCAGAGAAGAGGTCAAGAATTTTTTTAAAGATTTATTAACACCGACGGAATCGATTATGCTGGGAAGGAGGCTGCAAATTGCGCAGATGCTATTAGAAGGAAAGGGTTATGATTTTATCTGTGAAGAGATTGGGACTAGCAAGGCTACGATAGCTAGCGTGCACCAATGGCTGTCGAGTGGATTTGGTGGCTACGAGAAAGCCTTAAAAGGGTTTGAAGATACGGTAAATAAACGATTTGAGGGAGAGAAAAAAAGAAGAGTGGCGCCAATGAGCTTTGAATGGTTAAAGAATAAATATCCTTTACATTTTTTATTGTTTAATCTGATGAGTAAAAATAAAAAATAACTTGTACTATTGTTTAGACAATGGTACAGAAAACATCGTTGGGAAATTAAATGCTACAGAAAATTTTATCGGAAAATTTTGAGAAAATTATAAAAGACCAAGAAAAGTATAATTTTAACGTTGATACGGATGGTGTCTATTTAATCTTTTTTTCCGCACGGTGCAAAAATTGGCTGCAAAATTTTAAGCGATTATTCAATGATGATGACTTGGCATTAAAAATAGACGATTATCTGTTTGCGGAAATTAAGGGTAAAAAACGGGAATTTTCCAGTGCCGGTTCTTGGAATGGTAATGAATTAAAAAACAAGATTAAAGAGGTTTTTGTCGTTTTGCCGCTGAAGAAAGGAGCTCATGCGATTGAATTCTGGGCTGATGGTCAGCCATTTTTAGAGAAGATTGAAATTTATAAAACAGAGGTCTCTGTCGGCGAAGAAATAAATCTTGCGAAGTCGGACTTTGCAAGATTTGGAGGTTTTAAGGACGTGATATTTAAAAATTTAACGATTGGCGATTTAACGATTAAAGCAAGAGCTGAAAAAAATGGTAGGCTAGAATTAAAAGTAGACGGCAAGACTCAATTAAATTCTAAATATAAAAAATATGCAAAGTGGTTTTGGTATGGACAAGAGTTGCAAGGAGCTTTGAAAGAATACAAAGCGCCGTATTGTTTGACAGGAAATTTCCATTCCTTAGAATTTCGTGGGCAAGGTCAGCCAAAAATAGAATCTATTAGTTTTGTGATTCAAGACAAATCATTAAAATTTAAAATAGGAAAAGTGCGGCTTTATGAAGATATAATAATTTCCGATTTGGCTAATTTAAGATCGACACCGCACCTGAAAAGCAATCAGATATTAGCTCAGCTTAAAAATGGCGATGAGGTGGAAATTCTCGATGAGCGGGTTGTTGGCGAATATATAAAGGATCGTTCGGAAATTTGGCACGAAGTTGCTTATCAGGATAAAAAAGGATTTATTTTATCATCATTGGTAGAGATTGAAGGTCAAGAAAGAGAAAAAATTATTGATTTGATAAAAGAAAAATGTTGGCAATATAACGTTGATGCTAATATAATGTTGGCGATTGCCGGCTGGGAATCACACTATAAACCATATGCGAGTTCAAAAAGGGAATGTCAAGGAATTTTTCAATTATCTGATTTGACGGCAATTCAAATGAAAGTTACTGATCGTTATAATCTTTATCAAAATATTGATGGCGGAGTTGAGTATTATAAAGCAATAGAAGAAAAATTTAATAGAAGAGGCAATGTGCTAGAAAGGCGTTTAATCGCTTGGCATAGCGGTCCCAGTTCAATTTCCGTAGATGGACCGATTGACTATTCGGGGTTAAGGCATCCTGATGAGGCGAGAAGTTTTGTTAAAAATGTTTTAAAAAATATTGAGAAAAAGGATTGGTTTCATATAATTTCTTTACCGTTGTCAGTATTGATTGTCATCTCTGGTCTCCTCACGGCGTATTCTTTTCAATCAAATCAAAAATATGCCGACGTTAGTTACTCTCTCGGGCAAATTGTAAGCCCGATGCTTGAACTAGAGAATAAAAATGCGAATGCGAGTTTGTATCCAGAAGAAATTACTTCTTTCCCAGCCGTGTTTTTGGACGAAGAAAAGGATGAGGTGGTTTTTATTAATTCAGAGGAAGCGGAAGTCGGGCGGATTGACGTTGATTTATTAAATATGGACAGCATTTTTGAGACGCCGCTAGATTTTGTCGGTGCTTCTGGAAAAAATTTAACTTTTATTGAGCCGCGATATTTAGAATATCCTAGAAATGTTTTTTATTTTTTTGTGGCGACATCCGCGACTTGTGGCGCGAATAATTGCACTTTCGCTTTTTTCCGTTTTAATCTAGATAATAAAAAATTGGAGCTTGTTAGTAAAACGCTTTTTGGCGCGATAAGGAAATTATATCTATCGCTGGATTCTCAGAAAGTAGCTTTATTCGCAACCAGTCATGGCAGTGCTACGGCCGAGAATGATCATATTCATATTTTTGATTTATCCAATTTTAAAGAATGGGAGATAGAAGACTATTTTGATTGGAAATTCAGCGCGCATTACATTGATAATTTTTTATGGAAAAACGACAATGAGATTCAATTTGAAGTTCAATATTCAAAAATTCCAGAGCCTAGAGCGAAAAGAACAATTTGGTTGTATAATATAGACGAGGGAAAAAGCAGAGAAGTCAGAAGCGAGATATTTGATTTAAATTTAAGTGGCTAATTAGATAAGTTGAAAAGCGAGATGACCGTACTATTGTTTAGACAATAGTACATAATATTAATTAATAAGTTTGGTGATTTTAATTTTTAAATTATTAAAAATATGGAGCCAATCCAAAAAATAGCAACCCTGCTCAGAACGCCGGAAGCAGTGATTTCTAGTTTATTTAATGAGATGGAGAAATTGACTGGAAAAATCGGCGTAGCGGAAAAAATCTATAAAGAAAACGAAGAAATAGTTTCCAGAAAGTTAAAAGAGCTTGGTATTAACCAAGAGAAAGCGGATGCTCAATATGTTGAAGCTGAAATTTTAAAAAGAGCTTACGATGCTGACGAGACATTCTTTGATTTTTTGGGCAAGCCGGATTTTTCTAAGCAATCAGGTTGTGCCAAGATGATTGAGATTTTAAAAAATGAGGCGAATGTTAAAAAAGGATTTTTTATAAAAGAAGAAAAATTACGTAGCTTTCTTTTCTTGAATCCACCTAAGAATATCTTATCTGCGCTTGGCTATGATAACGTGGGAGCGATGTTGGAAAAGGAAGATTTATATGAAATTTTTGCCGCGTTGCGCTTTGTGGAAAACGAACACTGGTTAAATGAATTCTTTTTCCGGCCGTACAATGACTTGACGTCTGATAATTTTGAAGAAAAAGACGTTCAAGTTAGAGTTTTGTCAGAAAAGTGGGCAGAAATTGGGGCCAAATTTGTTGGTAAAAAGCTGCATAATATTAGCCATTTAAAAGAGGTCGGTCTTGTTTTCATTATCCCGGTTCAAAGAGAAAATCAAGCCGGTCAATCCTTAGAGACCTTTAGCTTGCTATTGCATTATCTTCACGAAATTGATTTTTATTGCCGGCTTTTTAGGCAATATGCCAAGCAACCAAATTTCGGAGCTAATTTAGTCAGATTAGTTTCTGGCGAAGTGTCTGTTTCCAGTTTGCCAACCGAAAATGTAACCTGGCGGATTATCCAGCGCTATTTAGGCAAAATTGACTCTCAAGATCCGCGGTTGTTTGAACCGCATGTTAATCCTGAAACGGTGCACTGGCTGAAGGCCGAAAAAGAAATGGATGACTTAGCGGCTAAAAATCCGCAGCTTAAACTTGATTTTTGGCGCGGAATTGATGACTTTGTGGGAGAAATTTTTCCGGCTGGCCGGCGGGGCGAAGAATTAATCAGTTTTGACTTGCTGGATAATTTAATTTCTTTGACTCATGGCGGCATCGGCAAATATCTTTATCATCAGCAAGAAGCGTTATGGAATAAAATATTTATTGAATTTATGGGCGAGGAAAAGCTGGAGCAATTATTGCTGGAGAATATCGATAAAGGATTCATAGGGCTTAAATAAATTTAAGCCCAAATTTTCAATAACCAATTTTCAATAAATGCCCCGCGAGGCGGGACAAATTTGAGCATTGAGTCATTGAAAATTTATTGATAATTGAGATTTGAAAATTGATAATTAATAAGCGTTATTATTTAATTAACCATGTTTAACCCTAAAGAAGTCTTAAAACTAGCTCAACAAAATAAATACGCCATTGGCGCATTTAATTTTTCAACCGCCGAAGTTTTAAAAGCAATTGTGGCAGAGGCCAAAGAACTGAATTCGCCGATTATTGTGGCGACTTCGGAGAACGAAGCGGAATTTTTTGGTATGCGTGAAGCGGCCGCGCTAGTAGATGCTTGGCGGCACGGAAGCAAATTACCGATAATTTTGAATTTGGATCACGGAAAAAATTTAGCCACAATTAAAAAAGCTATTGCGGCTGGTTACAATGCAATTCATTTTGACGGTTCAAGTTTAAACTATGAAGAAAATATAAAACAAACTAAAGCGGTGGTTGATTATGTTCGTGAAGTAGAAGAAACTTTTGACCGCGAGATTATTGTTGAGGGTGAACTTGGTTATTTGCGGGGCGCTTCAGTGGTGCATACCGAAACATTGGAAATAAAGCCAGAAGACTTAACCCGACCAGAACAAGCCAAGGAATTTATTGAAAAAACAGGCGTAGATTCCTTGGCCATTGTGATTGGCAATGCTCATGGAGTCTTTGCGGTTGGTGAGGAGCGGTTAAACTTGGAAAGATTAACGCAAATTAAAGAAGCCGTTGATGATAAAGTTTTTTTAGTTTTGCATGGCGGTTCGGGTATCCCAGCTGAAGATGTTAAAAAAGCGATTGCGGCCGGCATCGTAAAAGTAAATATTAACACCGAACTCCGAGTGGCTTATAAAGAAGGTCTAGAAGAAGAATTAAAAAACAAACCGGATGAAACCACGCCGTATAAAATTTTAGAACCGAGTTTTGAAGCGACAAAGAAAGTGACAGGAGAGAAAATTGAATTATTTGGCAGCCAAAACAAAATTTAATTTCAAAAATTAAGTTAGTAATTAATTAAAAAAAAGGAAAAAGAAAAATGTCAAAAGTTTTTGTGACAAGAAAAATTCCCGAGAGCGGGATTGAGCTTTTAAAAAAGGCCGGATTAGAAGTCTCAGTCAGTGATTTTGACGGTGTTTTGCCGCGTGAGCAGCTGCTTGAAAAAGTTAAGGGCGTGGACGCAATTTTATCTTTACTGACCGATAAAATAGACAATGAATTACTGGACGCGGCCGGAGCGCAATTAAAAATTGTAGCCAACTACGCTGTGGGTTATGACAATATTAATATGGCTGATGTGGCGGCGCATAATGTTATCGCGACTAATACGCCGGATGTTTTAACCGAATCGGTGTCTGAGCACGCAATTGCTTTAATTTTCGCGATTGCCCGAAAAATCGTTGAGTCTGATCAATTTATGCGTGACGGCAAATATCATGGCTGGGGTCCGATGATGTTCTTGGGGAATGACTTGGTTGGTAAAACTTTAGGATTGGTTGGACTGGGCCGGATTGGCGCAACAGTAGCCAAGCGGATGCACGATGGTTTTGAAATGAAAGTTATGTATTATGATGCCCGGCGCAATGAAGAACTTGAAAAAAAATATAATCTGCAATTTGTTGATTTGGATACTTTGCTCAAAGAATCTGATTTTGTCTCAATCCACGTGCCAATGATGCCGGAGACCAAACACTTGATAAATGCGGAAAAATTGAAAATGATGAAAAAAACAGCCTATTTAATCAATACTTCTCGCGGGCCAATTGTTGACGAAGCGGCTTTGGTGGAGGCTTTGAAGTCCGGTGAAATTAGAGGCGCGGCGCTGGATGTTTATGAGCAAGAACCAAAAATGGCGCCGGGGCTTGCCGAATTACCAAATACGGTGTTAACTCCACATACGGCTTCGGCGACCGAAGAGACTCGCAACGCAATGAGCGAATTAGCCGCTAAAAATATTATTGCGGTATTGGCGGGTGAGGCGCCGTTGACTCCAATAAAAATATAGTTAAAATTCCCCTCCTTTAGCCTGCCTGTCCGGTAGGCAGGGAGGGGTTAGGGGAGATTTTGAGAATGGAATATTTATCTTATAATCAAAATCTTAAAATCTTTAGTCGTGGATTGCGTTGCAATTTGACTGATGCGGAAAAATTGCTATGGTTAAAAATAAGAAGAAAACAGGTAAATAATTACCAGTTTTTTAGACAAAAACCAATTGGAAAATATATTGTTGACTTTTATTGTAAGGACTGTAAATTGATTATTGAAATTGATGGCGGTCAGCATTGTGAGGATAAAAACATAACCAAAGATAAATTACGAGAAAAATATTTGAATAGCTTGGGATTGAAGGTAATAAGATTTAGTAATCTCGATATTCTTAAAAATGTTGACAATGTGCTGATAAAGATAGCGGAGTAATGCAAATCCTCCCCAGCCCTCCCTAAAGGGAGGGGGAGTAATAAATTCTAAATTTGATTCGGGTAATTCGGGTGAAATTTCGAGTTATTCGGGACGCAATTAATATGAAGATTATAATTGAAAGGCCAAAGTGTATTGGCTGCGGCTCCTGTGTTGCGGTTTGTCCAAAATTTTTTGATTTGGCAAGTGATAACGACGGTTTAGCGGATTTAAAAGGGAGTACGCAAAATGGTGAGAATTTTGAATTAGAAGTAAAAAATGCTGGTTGTGTCAAGGAAGCAGCGGATATTTGCCCGGTGCAGGTTATTAAAATATCGCTCGGAAGTTAGTTTCAAAATCGTGAAATTTTTCCCAGTCCCGCCTGCTAACGCCTGAGCGTAGCGATGGCGGGCAGGGT
>CAZYIG010000014.1:0-11685 GCA_964647205.1 uncultured Candidatus Saccharibacteria bacterium
AAGTGTGTTGGCTTGCCGTCTTTGCTATTGATTGCGAGCTTCGGCACTTCTTCTAAAATAGGGAGTTTGTTTTCAACATCATCTTCAAATGCTTCCGGCACATCAAGCCAAACCAAGCCAAAGCGATTTTGTTTTAGCTCTATGGCTTCATATTTTTCAATTTTTTTCTTGAGCCGTGCTATTTCATTTCCTAACTGTGCTTTTTCGTTATCTTCCGGCGTTCTTTTAATGTTTTGCATATTCATTTCGTTTTAGTTTTGTCTAAAAATTTATTAAAAACTTTTTCATCAATCCTAAATTCCTTGCCTATTTTATATGCGTTTAATTTACCGGCTTTGATATACCGGTAGATCGTCATTATATTTACCCTTAATTTATCGGCTAATTCTTGCGCTGTGTAAAATTCATTTTTCATACATTTTGATTATACCTTACAATTCTTTACAAGCCAAATTTGAGTTGTCCACTTTTAGGCTTTCAAATTTTTTCAAGCTTTTTTGAATATCTTTGATAAACCCGTGCGGGCTTTTGCGGAATTGGTATTTTTGGAATTTTTTTAAATTTTCTGCAATTCTCGGCCATTTGGTTTTTGGCCTGAAGCTATTTATACTGCTTCGTAAGCCCCTAATACCGCCCTCATCCTTGCACAGAAGATTCAAGCCCGTTAAATAAATAGCTTGCTTTGCGTTTATTCTTTTATAATTAAGTAAAATTTTATCTAAAATTCTTTGCGGGTTATTTCCCATATCAAATATAAATGACTTGCCGCCGTTAAAATATCTATTCCAGTATAAATTTACGATTTTTTTGCATAACTCTTTATTAAAAACATCCTTAAAAAGGGGATTGGCCGGATAGCCGCATTCTTGCAAAATTTCGTTCATTTTTCTTTTTTTAGCTAATCTGGCCTCAAAGCGCAACAATTCCATTTTTTTAGCTTCTTTTTTAAGAAAATTAAATATAGATAACTGCTGTATTGTGCTGTCTTTATCTATCGCTCTTTTTTCCGGTTTTTTTAAATCCGCAATCTTGTCATAAACGACAAAAGAGTGTGCATTTGAATATATCTGCAAAGATTCGCCGGTATTGCCAAAAACTATTCGCGGTAAATCCAATCTCATATCCAAATTTATCTTCAGTAATTCTTTGATAGCAAACGATGCCGTGTAGCCGCCGGTTAGAATGATATTTTTTGACGGATGGAAAGCTGAAACCGGCGCGCTCCCAAGATTATCTGTAAAAATCAAAACGCTCATTTCCCTTAACCGATCGTGTAATGTTGATACAACAAGACGGAAATCACTATCTTCCAATTCGTTGATGTTGTCTTTATAAATAATTTTTGGCGCGGAAAATTCTATTTTTAACGATAATCCCAAGCCCCGCTTGATCAAAGTCAATCTCGGCTTATAAATTCCTTTCTGCTTGTCATTTGCTGTCGGATTATTAACCCACGAAAAAAATGGTTTTCGGCAATTTTTGACTTCTTCCAGCGTAGTGCCGAATTTACCATAATCAGTGATGGTATAATAGCTGGCCGGAATAAATAAAATAACGGTGTCTAACATTTCATTACATCTTTAGCACTTAATTAAAAAATCTCTGTCAGTTTTTCTAAAATTGCTTGCTCAATTAAGTCGCTTGTCTCTCTATTGATCGGATGATAGATATTTATGTCTTTTAGCCCTATTTTTTTCGTAGGATAGGTAATTCTATAGCCCGTGCCGTCAAGCCGCGTATAAACGCCAATAGAGCCCAAATAGAGGCTATTTTCAATCACAAGACTGGCAAAGGCGATCAGCCCGTCTTTTGGCTTAATTGGTATTATCTGTATTTCCGTTATCTTCATAATTTTGCGGGTTATTGCGTATGTCAATTTTTAACAGCAAGTCAAAAAAGCCCAGCAGATTTTGTTCGGCTTCAAAATCTAAAACTTCATTACCTTTGTTTACTTCTGGCTTTTTTGGCATAAAAAATAACCTGTTTTTTTACAGGTTATCATTTGCCTCTCTTAAGATTACTTAAGACTATCTTAAGAAACGATCATTGATTTTAAATGATTGGGTTGTAGTAATGAAAAAATCATCTTTTATATCTGTGTCTACTTTAATTTTTTTATTTATTTGATAGGCGGCGTTATAGAATTTTTTATCAGGTATCTCTTTTTGGCTGTCGTCTCTTTCAGCTATTTCAGAGTAAAGCCATTCTTGTGCCGTTTCATGATCATTATTAAAAATTATTTTTAATAAATTATATTGATCACTAAATTTTCTTAAACTCACAGCATTTTTGCCAATATACAGAATGCCCTTTTCTTTGTCAAAATAAGCCTTCTGTTTAAAACCGCTTTGAAGTTTTGCTATAAGTTCATTATTAAATATGCGAAATTTAAATAGCTCCTCTTTATTTGTAAGTCCATTTTCTTTTACGTCTTTTCCATCTTCAGAAAGGACAAAATCAAATATGCTTAGGTTCATTTTTTGTAATTTCTCAGTTCTATATTTCTCAAAGGCTAATAACTTAAGCAATCCTTCGCCTAAGTGGTATTCTTTCTCAATCTCTTCGTCTAAGAAAAGAGGAACACCGGCATCGTTTTTTTTGAGAGTAAAACTTCTAAAACCATTTCTTAATGCGCCATAAAGGAATAATCTATGCAAGACATCTCTATCAATATCAAAATCTTTGGCCATTTGCTTCACGATAGCACTTGCTTCTGCGGAATCCCCAATATACGCGGAATAGTCAAATATTGCTTGCGCAAAATCTTTATCCGTGAGACTTAACGTATCTTCTATGGCTTTAAATCTATCTCTTAAATTTATTACTACTTCTTTCATTACTTTTTCATTACATTTTTAGTATTATGCCTTACCTTAGCTTATAATAAAAAGGCAAACTTAGTCCATATCGCTTTATCCTGTGTTTTCATGATGGGATTGACAATTTACCCTTTTTCTGATAACAAGGATTATCCACAACTCAGAGGTTTGCTATTGACAAACGAAAAATGATACAATTAATGAAAAGGAGATGAAAATACCCTTATCAAAACTTAAAGCAATGCTGTTGTTTTTTGCATCTAATACCAATCCCGCTCTATTGGGAAAGGTAAAATTAATGAAGCTTTTTTACTTCTGCGATTTTATGAATATTAAAAAATATGGAGCACCTATTACTTTTGATAATTATGTCCATTTAGAACACGGCCCTATTCCTTCTACTATTATGAATTTAGTTAATCAGGTAGAGGATGATTTTGAAAATGCTGTTTTATCAGATACTATAAAAATAGTATGCAATGATCATGAATTGATCCACAGAATTGAACCTTTGGAAAAATTTAAAGATGATTACGTCAAATATTTTTCGCCCAATGAATTAGAAATAATGGGAAGGGTTTGTCAAAGATTTAAAGATTCTATTGGCAAACAGCTGGAAGACATATCTCACGAAGAAGCCCCTTGGAAAAAAACGAAATTTATGGAAGATATACCATATTCTTTAGCCGCTGAGGACAAAGGTTCGGAGGTCAATAAAGAAGAGATTGAATTATTATTAAGCATAAATAATTGTAAGTAAATGGCATTAGAAACAATTAATTTTGGCGATGTATTTAACCATAAAGAATGCGAATACATATTCTTGGATATAATTGAAGATCGTGTCTATACGGCACGAATTTTAAGTAAAGAACAAACGCAAGATGTAGAAGGCTTAAGTCGTATTTCTTCTGGCGGAGGAAAAAGAGCGGGTAGAACAAAAGATTTATTGCTACTTTGTTATATAATTTTAAGTACCGAAGAATTTAGAGATAGGGCGGCGTGTTATGCGTTAGGATCAAAAGATGATTTAACATTTGATTTAAGAGAGCCATTAAATCAAGCAGATCAGAAGAGTCTAAAGGAAGCAATTATAAAAGATAAAAATTATATTGCCCCAGAACTTATTGAAAAAATTTCAAAATTGACTATTTAAAAAGAAGTAGATTAGAATTTATAAGGGCCAAACTATTTAATTCATTCTTTATTAATCCCCAATCCAAAGTTCCAAACGCGTCCAACAAGGAAAACTCATTCAAATATTTACAGATTGTATAAAAATTGCCCTTCGAACAATATGTTGGTTCGCGGGCTTTTTTATTTTTTCATTATTACTTATTCCTTGTTTTTTGCTCTTTTAGCCAGTTTTTCACGTGCGTAATCATGGACTTCCCAGCTTCGAATTTTTGTAGTAATCTATGAATAACAACTTAATTGCCTAAACCCGTCGGCTTTCCGCCGGGCATGGCATAAAAACCATACAAGGTATTAAGCTCCTCGTCGGAGCGCCTTGTATGGTCATGTCTCGAAAGGGATGTGGGTGGCCGTAAGGCCATCGCCGGCGGGGAGCTTTATGTTGAATACAATAAAAAATAAAATAAGAATGAAATTAGTTGAGCATTATGCTAAAGGTTTAGTTTTAGCTATGCGCTCAGCTGTTTCTGTCGTTGCGACCAAAAATCCGTCCTTGGATTTAAATAGATGCATTGAGATAGCATTATTGGATCGTCGCGGTTGGAAGTCGGTAATAAATAAAAATCCGAATTACGAGAAGTTCGTTTTTAAAAACGAAGAATATATTCTGATAAACGAAAAAGATTCTTTCGCAGATGTCCTTTGTAAAATAGCCGATGTCGAAGTACGAGATATGTATTTTAAGCTAATAGATAGAGTTGATATTAAAACAGGCGGGAAATTAATGTTGAGAGGCTTAAACGAATCAGAAATTATTGAACGAATAATTAGAGAAGAATCTAGAAGAATCTATGAAAGAAAAAATTATAAAATATCCCTTAATGTTGCTCATATGCACCCAACCTACAAAGAAATAATTCAGATTAATCCGCGAATGGCAAGGCCAGAAGAGGAATACGAAAAATTATTAAATGCCCTAACTGAAAAAGGTTTTGTTTGGGATGACGAGAATAAATTTTTTTATAACGAGAAAATCGGTATGCATATTAGAACACAAGGATTAGATCTTTTTGACCCGGAAATGTTAGAGAGGGCATTTCAGGTTTGGTCAAATCCTCATGCTGGAAGGGGTTAATGTATCAGTTATAAGTTTTTATCAAAGAAGATTCTGAATTAAAGGAATACACAGAATAGTGGGTTTGGCCGTCAGATACACAAATTATGCTTATTGCAGTAGAATGAAGGATAAGAGAGGAACAGGGAGCATGACAAGCGACACCACAAAAAACATAGCAATAAAAAACATCATCCCACAGCTTTTGGCTGTGGCTTTTGTTGCAACCATGATTTTTTACCCGGCTATTAAAAAGCAGACGGATAATCCTGCTGGTCAATCGCCGGAGGCGACAGCTTCGTCGACCCCGCAGGAGCAAGTGGTAAATAACATTGAAACAAAAACTGCCCCTTATGCAAAATCAAATCAATACTCATCTCTTAAGTGGCAGACAGAAAAAATTCAAGAGAAAAATAGGAATGCCGATATCAACATAGAATATCCTAAATTTATTGGAGGGCAAGAGGTGGCGCTTTTAAATGAACATGTTAGCGGGATTGTTTTCAAGGAGCTTTCCGAAGATAGGGCTTTAGTGCAAGATTGGATTAAAAATGGGAAATCATGGATTGGATTAGATGGCATTAAGCAATACGATACGGACCCCACAGCATGCCATTTTTTAATAGACTATGACTATGAGTGTAGCGTTAATCTAAACGCAGAATATAAGGTTTATTCTATTGTCAACGATATAGTCAGTATGGAAATTATTTTTACTGATTTTACCGGTGGGGGTAATGGCAGTCACGATTATTCAGTAATAGTAAATTATGATTTAAAAACAAATCGAGAGCTTAAAGTCAGCGAGCTTTTTTGCGATACTAACTATCCAGCTAAATTAGCCCTTCTTGTCAGGGCTAATTTATACGAAGAATTTAAATTGGCGATAGCAACTGTTGGGTCGATGGAGAAACAAATAATAGACGAAGGCACAGAACCGATCGCGGAAAATTATAGCAAAATTTTGTTGGGGTATAATGATTTAACGATAGTTTTTAATCCTTATGTCGTAGCCTCTGGAGGCGCAGGCGTTGTTCGAGTATTTTTGCCTTACAGCGACATTGTAAATATTATATGCTTGCCATAATTTAAATCTAAAAAACTAATTTTGATGAACGATAAATGGATAAAAATAAGAGAGATTGCCCCGCAAATTTTGACCATAGCTTTTGTTATGCTTGTCATATTTTCTCTTTCAACGAAAAGCCAACCGGCCAGTATATTACAATCAATAGAGCGGTCGGCAACGAGCGAACCGCCAAAATCAGTTGAGGTAAAACAGCCGGAAGAAGAGCTATGGGAGCCGGTTGAAAAAGTCCCGGATAATATCTACGCATATTATCCTTTAGCCGTGGGCAACAGTTGGGAATACGTTGGTCAACAGGAAGCTTGGCAGGGTAGCGGCGAAGATGGTCAAGTGATTATTAAGCCGTATGATCACATAATAACCATTAAGGCCATCAGAAAAAACAAAGAAAATGTTTATGAAATAGAGAGGGAAGGATGCAATGGTAAGAATGATGACTATAATCAGGGGGAGTGTTGGTCAAGCACGTTTTATTTAGCAAGAAACAATATTTGTTATTCTTCTGATTGCTCCGAGTTGGAGTTATCCTTCCCTTTACCGGAGGATCAAGTTCTCATGGACGAGTCTTATAAAGAGAGAATGACAACAGTTGACGACAAGAGATATGTAAATTTTGTTCATAAAAAACAAAAAAATATAGTTTTAGGAAAAGAGGTTAATAATTGTTTCCCAATAGAATACAGGACTTTGCCCGACGAGAGCATTGACACCTTTTGTTACGGCATAGGCTATGTCGGCTCTCGTTATAAGCATCATGGCCCCATTGATGATAGAGAAGATAAGTTAGTAAAAATCAATTTTTAGAACAACCAATCTCTCCAGCTACCCCCCAATTTGCCATAAATTTATGCTAAATTTTGAATCAATAACTTTTTTAAAGATGCCAGATGCCGAAGATGTTGGTGGCGTTTTAGTAAGGTTGACTGATTTGCCTAATGCTGGAGTTAAAGCAGAAGTTTGGATTTCTGGTGAGGGCTTTGTTGAGAAGCCCCTGACTGTTGGAGATACTTCTCCTGGGGTAGAAATTTCAGAATCAGAAGCCAAAACTTTAATGATTTGATTTTAAATGTTGCGAATGTTATGATATTAGAGTTGTCGCCCCCGCTTTGCCCTAAAATGCCCCCTGTGTGGCGTTTTTGTTCTATATACGGGCATAATCCCGCAATTCTCTCTTTATCGCCCCGTTTCGCCTCTTTGATTAAGTATTTTTTATTAAAGGCAGAAATTGCAATTCTCGTTCAATCTTTTGCCAATTTAAAGTTCGGAATGTGTCCAACAAGGGGGACTCTCTAGCGAGCCCGACCGAGGAGCTTAAATTTGAACCTAAATAGGTTTTACTCCTAGGAGGTTCAAAAACCCCAAAAATAATTTTTACCTTAAATAAAGGGTTTTACGGGTTCGACTCCTGCCGGCTTTTTTTGACAGATTAAACAGGGTCACTGGGAATAAAGGCCTTTACTCTGCTTGTGTTATTGCGCGATTATTGCGCGATTATTGCGCGATTATTATGAATATGTTATACTGTAAATAGCGATATGTTTAATCCGCAATATAAACTGACAAATAAAATTGTTGCTTTGCTTACCGCTATTGCCGAGTCAAAAGCGGTTATTGAACGTGCTAAAATTTTGCCTCAGAATGAGATTAAACTGCGACGGCAGGCCTTAATCAGGATGTCCCATAGCTCAACCGAGATTGAGGGCAATAGGCTTAATTTAAAGCAAGTTGAAGCGCTGGTTGCTCATAAAAAAATAGATGCGCCAATGCGTGATATTTATGAGGTGGAAAATTATTTTAAAGCGTTAAAATATATTGATCAATTTGTTCAAGAAAAAAAACCGGTTACGGAAAAGATTTTATTGAAAATTCATAGACTGGTAACGGATAAAACTTTGCCCAAAGAGCAATCCGGTTATTATCGTATGGAACCGATTTTTGTTGTCCGTCAGCGGTTCGGCTTGCCATACGAAACTGTCTATACTGGACCCGACACTAAAGATGTGCCGCGTCTTTGTTCTGATTTTATAGAATGGTTGCAAGAGAGTGAAAAAGAAAAGGTTAATCCGGTTATTGTTGCCGGAATTGCGCATTTGGAAATTGCGGCAATCCATCCGTTTAACGATGGCAATGGCCGGACGGCTCGGGCCATGGCCACTTTGATTCTTTATCAGCGCGGTTACGATTTTCGGCGACTGTTTGCTTTAGAAGACTACTATAATAAAGAGAGAGCAAAATATTACACGGCGATAAATGTCGGTAAAAGTTATCAAGAGAGAAAAACAGATATTACTTCGTGGCTTGAATATTTTGTTAAGGGGTTTAAAGAGGAGATTGATAATGTTAAGGCGCAAGTCATCTCTTTATCGCTTAAAAAAATTAATAATAATATTGAATCAAAAATTTATTTGGATAAAGATCAGTTAAAATTATTAGATTTTTTGGATCAGGTTGGCAGAATTACCACAAAAGATGCAATTGATGTTTTAAATTGCTCGAAAAGAACCGTACAATTGAAATTAAGCCAACTTAAAAAACTCGGTATTATTATTCAAATCGGAAAAGGGCCTTCCTCGGCTTATATTTTAAGATAATTTTATATATGATTCAATCTCAAGCATTGGCAATTCTTAAAACCGGTGCCAATGTTTTTTTGACTGGTGAGCCGGGTTCGGGTAAAACCCACGTGGTTAATGAATATGTGGCGTATTTGCGCGCGCATGAAATCGAACCGGCTATCACGGCTTCAACCGGTATTGCCGCGACTCACATTGGCGGTTTTACCATTCATTCTTGGTGCGGCATCGGCATCAAAAAAAGACTGGAAAAGCGTGATCTGGAAAAAATCGCGTCGGGCTACATCAAAAAAAGAGTCAGCCGCACGAAAATTCTCATCATAGATGAAGTTTCCATGCTTTTGCCAGGAACTCTGGCTATGGTGGATATTGTTTGTCGTAAAATCAAAGGAAGCGCCGCGCCATTTGGCGGTCTGCAGATTATTCTAGTCGGTGATTTTTTTCAGCTGCCTCCAGTTGTTCGTTGCGATGAAAATGATTCACAGGATCCACTCATAGAAGAATCATTAGCGCGGTTTGCTTATGATTCGCCGGCTTGGACCATGGCCGACTTGACCGTTTGCTACCTTGGCGAGCAATATCGCCAGGATGATGCCGATTTCCTTGATGTTTTAACGGCGATCCGCTGCAACAGATTTGGGGAGGATCAACTTTGCCATATTGAAAAAAGGAGGATTCAGCAACATTTGGCGCCAGCCAGAGCGCCAAAACTTTTTTCTCATAATGTTGACGTTGACCGCGTTAACGAAGAAATGCTAGCTAAGTTGCCGGGCGAGGCGAAAACCTTTCTGATGCTTTCTAATGGCCCGCGGCCGATTGTTGACGCGCTTAAAAGAGGTTGTCTCTCGCCGGAAAAACTTTGTTTGAAAATCGGTGCAGAGGTAATGTTTGTAAAAAATAATTTAAAAGAGGGGTTCATTAATGGAACTTTGGGGAGGGTTGAATTATTTGATAAAACAAGCGGTTGGCCGATTGTAAAAACGCGCAATGGCCGAAAAATTCAGACCAAGCCCATGGACTGGGTCCTTGAAGAAGGCGGAATAACGCGCGCCCAAATAACGCAATTGCCGCTGCGTCTGGCTTGGGCGATAACGGTTCACAAAAGCCAAGGAATGAGCCTGGATGAGGCGGTGATGGATTTGAGCGAAGTATTTGAGTTTGGTCAGGGTTATGTTGCGCTTTCGCGCGTCAGGCGGTTGTCCGGGTTATATATTTTGGGATGGAACGAAAAAGCGTTTTTGGTGCATCCGGAAATTCTGGCCAAAGACGAATTTTTTCGCGCTCGCTCAAGCCGAGCCAAAGAAGTTTTCTTGGATATGGCAGGAGAGGAGCTTGCTAAAAGACACGAAAATTTTATTGTCGCTTGCGAGGGAAATTTGAAGGCGGACGAAAATTTTGCCCAAAAAATTGGCGGGCGATGGGAGAAAAAAGAAAAAGTAGATACGCATGTGGCGACTTTGGCGCTCTGGAACGAAGGAAAAAGTATCGCGCAGATTGCTAAAGCGCGCGGGCTAAAAGAATCAACGATTCTCAACCATATTGAAAGATTAGCCAAACAAGGGAAAATCAAACGCAATGATTTTTCGTGCCTTTTGACTCCGGCGCTGCTCAAGGCATTGCCGCAAATTAACGCGGCGTTCTGCGAGCTTGGTGTCGAAGCGCTAGCGCCGGTTTTTGCCAAATTGGCCGGTAAATATTCATACGATGAATTACGAATTGCCAGAATGATATATCAGAAATAATATGAGTGACAAATTAACTGCTCAGGAAAAAATTGATATTTATAAAAATCTTTTTCGTGGCAGAGATGATGTTTTTGCCACGCGATGGGAAAGTAATGATAAAACAAAGACCGGCTATACGCCGGCTTGTTTAAACGAGTGGAAACGAGGGGCTTGCGTTAAAATAGACAAGGGTAAGTGCAAAGATTGCCAAAACCAGAAATACGCTTCTTTGAGCGAATATTATATTGAACAGCATTTGCGCGGTTATAAAACTTATGGAATGTATCCGTTATTGGATGGTAACGATTCTTATTTCATCGTCGCTGATTTTGACGGCGAAAATTGGCAGGCAGAAGCCGCTAAGTTTATTGAAAAATGCGATGAATATCATTTACCAGCGTATCTTGAAAGATCGCGGTCGGGCAACGGAGGGCATGTTTGGCTGTTTTTTGTTGATAAATATCCGGCACACAAAAGCCGAAATATTGTTATAAATATTTTAAGGGAATTAAAAATCGTTGATCAGTTTGACAAAGACGACAGCTTTGACCGGCTTTTTCCGAATCAGGAAATTTTAAGCGGCAAGGGATTCGGAAATCTGATCGCACTCCCGTTGCAGGGTGAATCGCGAAAAATCGGCAATACTGTTTTTCTTGATTTAGAAAATAATTTTGAACCGTTTTTCGATCAATGGCTGTTTTTGCAGCAGATTGAGAAAATGTCCATTAGCACTTTAGATAAAATTTATACGATCTTTAACCAAGAGCAAGAATCAAAGAAGGCGAAAACGAAAAATTATTTAGCGATTACCATACGAGAGCAGATAATCATAAACAAGAGAAATTTACCCAAAAATTTAATCAATTTTCTTAGGGAGAACTTAAATTTCTTTAACTCGGAGTATTTGATTAAAAAGAGAATGGGACTGAGCACTTATGGAATAGAAAGGTATTTTAAACTGATTCAAGCGGAAGAAAAAAACATATCAATTCCGCGAGGATTTTTGGAAAAGCTGATAAATTTTTTGAATGAAAATAATATAAAATTTGAACTGATTGATGAGCGCATTAAATTGAAGCCGTAAATTTTGAATCAAGCGCCAAGTTATTTGATTATCAAAAAGAAGCTGAAAATGATCTATTATCATCGGAGAGCGGAATTTTAGTAGCGCCGCCCGGTTCGGGCAAAACGATAATTGGCATAGATTTAATTGCCAAGTTGAAACAACCGGCGT
>CAZYIG010000015.1:0-3644 GCA_964647205.1 uncultured Candidatus Saccharibacteria bacterium
GTGATTTAATCACAGGTATAGCCGGGATAGGCATTAGAGCAGTCGCGTGTCTTCATGAGATTGACCAATTAAGCGTAGCTGGGCTTGACCCCGTAAAGAGGTTCAACCGAGTCTTATTTATGAATAAGTAAGCGAGCGATTTCGCCTACCGGCTATCTTTGGTGGGGGTGCCAATTTATCAAAAAACCTCTAACGGGGCTTGACAAACATTTTAACTCGTGATAACTTAATAAATCGGGCAAGTGGCCCTTTTTAAATTCTCTTAGATCTGTAGGTGATAAAGGCCTCTTTTTAATATGAGGGTCTTGGCGGGGTTTTGTTTAAATATCAGGGCAATCTGGCTGCGGCTGGACTGTCCCTTGGCAAAATCTTTACTCTCGTGCCTGACACGAGAAGTTTCCCTGCAGTTCAAAGGGATTTTTTACCCTCCATGAATCTTCTTGCCCGCCGTAGCCTTGGCGAAGGTGGGAGCGAAGGAGGGTTTTGTTTTTAACGGGTACCGACAATATCCTCAACTTCATCAATGGTCGTTATTTTGTTTACGACCTTAATAATGCCGTCATCATGCATTGAAACAAAGCCTTTCTGTTTGATTACTTCTAAAACTTCCGCGTGCGAGGGCGACTTATTAATTAATTTTTCAATTTCCGGATCAACAGTAATTATTTCATAAACTCCGACGCGGCCCTTGTACCCGGTCTGATTGCATTTTGGACAACCTTTGCCGCGGGCCAATTTAAAAGGCTTAGAAATATCAGGAGCGGTAACGGTTTTTGGCAAGCTGTCAAAGACCGTTTTTATTTTGGCTAATTCCTCGGCAGTCGGATCATATTCTTCTTTACAGGCGGTGCAAATACGACGCAAAAGTCTTTGAGCCATAATATCAATTAAAGCAGCTGAAAGAGTGGTAGGATTGGCGCCCATATCAACAAAGCGAGGAATGGCGCCGGCGGCGTCATTGGTGTGAAGCGTGGAAAAAACAATGTGACCGGTCAGAGCCGCTTGAATCGCGATTTCAGCGGTTTCTTTATCTCGGATTTCACCTACTAGAACTATGTCTGGGTCTTGACGCAAAATAGCGCGCAGACCGGCGGCAAAAGTATAGCCTTGATTCGTCTCAACTTGAGTTTGGGTCACGCCAAGTAAATGGTACTCAACCGGATCTTCAAGGGTAATAATTTTTACTTCCGGGTCAGTAACTTCTTTTAAAAAAGCATAAAGAGCCGTTGTTTTTCCCGAGCCGGTTGGGCCGGTGGTGACAATCATACCGTTCGGTTTTAGAATTTCTTTTTTAATAAACTGATAAGCGTCTTCGCGGAATCCTAAGTCTTTAATGCTTAGATTAATATTTTTGGGATTTAAAATACGCATAACAACATTCTCGCCAACTGGCCCGGGAATAATTGAGGAACGAACTTCAATTTCCAAGTCATTGAGCCGGATGGTAAAGCGGCCGTCTTGCGCTCGGCTATGAATATTTAAAATCATACCGGACATTAATTTCAACCGGGAAATTAGCAGGCCGAAAGATTTTAAAGATAAAAAAGACACATCATGCAGAATGCCATCAATGCGGTATCGGAAAAGAGCGTTGGCATCACGGCTTTCCAAGTGAATATCAGAAGTATCGGTTTGCAGCGCGCCGATAATAATCGTTTCTAAAAAATCCGTCGCATCATCGCCAGAAAGATCTTCCAGCGCTTTTTTTACATCGGTAATTGATTTTAACTTTTCCTGAAGAGCTTGAAGTCTTTTTTCGTCAATAATAATTTGTCCGCTAACGCCCTCTTCTTCTTTGGCGATTGATTTGTGGCGATCCAAAGCTTTATTCAGACTGCGCGGCGAGCAGACGAAAAGTTGATAGTGGATGCCACTTTCTTGAAATTTTTTAAGCCGGCTTTTGGTTATAGAAAGATCGGGGTCTTGAACGATAATTTTTAGATCATTTTCATGTTTTTGAATAACAGCCATTTTGCCATCTCTGGTTTCTTCTTCGGTCAGGGTTAGCAAGGCATCACTATCAACCGGAATAGTTGTAATATTAACGTAAGGCAAATTTAATTTGGCGGCTAATTGCTTAGCCCGTTCTTCTTGCTCGTGTTGCAAAACTTCAGCCACTTTTTCATTAAGATCCTCTTCAGTCGTGGATTTTTTTGAGAGAGGTTTAGCCATACGAAAAATAAAGAGTTTGATTCCCTTTATTTTAAGTTATTCGTTAGAATTTAGCAAGGCAGTAATTTTTTCCCGAAGCTTGGCGGATTCAGTTTCTGAGGTTTTTATGAACAGGCGGTCGCTTTTTATATTGCCAGCTAATTCGGTGTTTATTTTCTGGAGAAGTTCTATTTGTTTGGCCTGGGCCAAAACACAGAAAAAACCATTAGCTTCCGGCCAGAAAACGAGAATTAAATTTATTTGAGGAAAAGTTTCTAGCGTCTCTTCAAGAATAAAATCAACATCTTTGGCCGAGGTGCCGGTGGTAATAAAATCTTCCGGGGCCACTAAAATCCAGGCAATCTTTTTTTGTTCATCAAAATCCAGCCGGCTAAGCAGGCAGCCCCAGAGTTGAAGTTTATTTAGGGGTTTAGTCCTGTAGAGTTGTTGGATAATCTTTTCTTGGTCCGCTCCTTGGTTTATTAAACTGGAAGCTAAACTTAGAGATTGGGGAGTGGTCCGGTTATTTTGCCAACTGTGGGTTTTGATAATAAGGCCAGTTAGCAACAAGGTGGCGATTTTTTCGTTGATTGTTAAGCCCAGACCGGCGAGTAGTTCAGTAATTATTTCAGCGCAGGCCGCGGCGGTGGGCTGAATTAAATTAATTTCGCCAAAGTGTTCGTTGCTGGCTTTGTGGTCAATATTTAAAATTGATTTGCCAAAAAAGAGTTCCGTATTTTCTTCAAAGGCTGGCCCTAGCGATTCTAGGTCCGGCGCGTCAATCGTGATAATCAAATCATAAAAAAATTGACCCGGCTCAAGGCGGATATCTTTCTCTTCTACTTTTTGCGGCGTAGTCAGGAAAATTTTTAAAATTCCGGTTTCGTTTTCGTAGCGCAAACGGGAAATTTTATTGGTAGTCGTATTAACCGAGATAATAAAATCTTGCCAGGCGGTTATTTTATTTTTTACTTTTTCTTGGCCGGGCAGAAAGAGTAGCTTTTCTGGTATTTCTTGGGCGCAGACAATATCAATTTTTTTGCCGGAATTTTTCAGCGCTTCGTCCAGCGCCAGCGCGCAGCCCAGCGCGTCGCCGTTAACATTTTCGGGCAAGACGATTAATAACCGATTATTTTTTTTGAGCGCCTCAAGGGCTTGTTGCAGGGGAGAGAGCATGAGTGTAAATGACGAATGTCTAATGACTAATTTCTAAACCAGCCCCGCGAAGCGGGACAATTTGGACATTAAATATTGGTCATTGCCGTGCCCGCCAACGGCCTGAGCCGTAGGCGATGGCAGGCGGGGGTTTTTATTAGAAATTAGAAATTGGGCATTAGAAATTTCTAGAAGTCGTTATGCCAATCTATCGCATTGCAGAAATTAGGTCAAGATATTGACAAATCTTATAAATTTGGTATAATATAGGTGAGATTGAAATGGCTTTAAATAGGGCAAAAAGGGGCAGTAATTTTAAAATAAAATAATTAGATATA
>CAZYIG010000015.1:3744-6049 GCA_964647205.1 uncultured Candidatus Saccharibacteria bacterium
TCCGTCAAGAAACAATGTTGTGCCGACGGGGTATGTTCCGGTTCATTTCCAAAACCCGGATTTATTGTCACAGGAAGTGTGCCTATTTGAAGGGAATACTAACGTGGCAGTTATCCCGGATGCGCGTGGCGGCTGGAAGTATTCTCGGCCGGCGTTTGCCTGCTACAGGGTAGAGGGCGCCAATTCAGAAAACAATTGGTATGGGTACACTCAAATTTATTTGCCGAGAAACTTCAGTTTCATCGCCGTTTCTCGGATTAATGGAATTTGGGGAAAAGGTCAGCCGTATTTTCAATCCTTCCGAACCGGATCCGATCCATTCGCAGTGACCTACTACAGCGTTACGCCGGTTCAGCGCCAAGTAAATTGCGGCGCGCTGGTGCAACTGCAACGGCAGCCAACGAGTGTCCAAAGATTGGACGTTAAGGTGGACCTTGATTTGCGGCCAATCGGCGCAACCATCGCTAATGGTCTAACCGAAGCCATCTACGGGAGGTGATAAAATGAGAAAGTTTCTATTGCCTTTCGTAATTATCACAATGAGCTTGACCGGCTGCTTTTATATGGAGCCGGTCAGAATATCGGCGGCTGGCGATTCAATGGCGCTCCAGTCACTTGACCCAACAGTTTGGCGGTCCAATCCAGCTCGAGTTATTTTCCAAAATCGCTCCGACCGGATCTACGTGAAAATCTGGGTCGGAAGAAATCCAATCGGAACGCCCGATTTGGAACTTGGGCCAGAAGAAGGTCAGGCGTTCAGCTTCTCCGGCATTGGTGAATATACAATTCACCTAGCTGGTCGGGAAGCGATTGCTTTTGGCTGGCGGGACCTGGGAACCAAAAAACGTTCCGCGAGTCTTTCTCCAACTCACTCTTTCGGGAGTATCCAAGAAATTTCAGTCGGTGATTGGGATTTCGCGGATTATTATTGGCGGCTAAAGCGTTAGCGCCAGTAGCCGTTCTTCAAATGTTTTTATAGCCAAGCCGGCAAACCGTCTTGGCTTTTTTCTTTGTTATCTATTTTACAAAATTGGCACTGGGGTTTATTTTAAATTGAGGTATAATATAGATAACATGGAATTCATTACCAAAAACTTTAAAGAAACCCAGCAGCTTGCTGAAAGATTAGTCACTCAATTAATAAAGGGGCCACATAGCGGTGCACTGGTTTTGGCATTACGAGGCGAGCTGGGCGCGGGCAAAACAACTTTTATTCAAGGGCTGGGCCAAGCGCTGTGGATTAAAGAAAAAATCTTGAGTCCGACGTTCGTAATAATGAAACATTTTGAATTAGCCAATAGCGAATGGCCAATAGCGAATAGTCAATCAAAAATTAATAATTTATACCACCTAGATTGTTATCGCTTGGATAGCGAGAAGGATCTGGTGGAATTAGGGTTTGAAGAAATTTTAAAAAATGAAAATAATTTAGTAGTGATTGAGTGGGCCCAGCGGATTAAAAAAGCTTTGCCGCGCGATACGATATGGATGGAGTTTGAACATGGGGGAGAAGATGAGCGGAAGATAAAAATCCAAATGACTAATGACAAATGACCAATTAATGTCCAAGCTCAAAATCCAAAAGAATTCATTTTGACATTAGGATTTTATTTGACATTGGAAATTTGTCATTTGAAATTAAAGAGCAAAGATAGCAATATTATAAAATAAGTTAATGTCCAAAAAATCAGAAGCAAAAACTCTTGTCCTAATAGATTCCCACGCTCTCATCCATCGCGCCTATCACGCTTTGCCGCCCTTAAATACCGGCCAGGGAGAACTGGTCAACGCGGTTTTTGGGTTTACTTCTATTTTATTAAAGGTTTTAAAAGAGCTGCAACCTGATTACATCGCGGCGACTTTTGATATGGCCGCGCCGACTTTCCGCCACAAAGAGTTTGATGATTATAAAGCGACGCGAGTTAAGACGCCGGATGAGCTTTACGCGCAAATAAAACGCGTTAAGGATGTGTTAGCGGCTTTTAATATTCCGATTTTTGAGAAAGAAGGATTTGAAGCTGATGATATTTTGGGCACAATTGCGCATCAAGTAAAAACTAAAAATCATAAACTAAAAACCATTATTGTGACGGGAGATTTGGATACCTTGCAATTAGTTAACGACAAAGTCAGTATCTATACTTTAAAAAAAGGAATAAGAGACACCATCATTTATGATGAAGCGGCGGTCAGGGAGCGTTTTGAAGGCTTGTTGCCTAATCAAATGAACGATTATAAGGGACTTAAGGGTGACCCATCGGACAACATTCCTGGCGTGCCGGGGGTGGGCGAAAAAACGGCGATT
>CAZYIG010000015.1:6149-11584 GCA_964647205.1 uncultured Candidatus Saccharibacteria bacterium
TTTTTTAGTAAATATCTGGCGACGATTAAACAGGACGTGCCGATAAAATTTGATTTATCAGCCGCCCTGACTAAGGATTTTGATAAACAAAAAGTAGTAGAGCTTTTCAAGGAGCTAGGATTTTTCAGCTTGGTTAATAGGCTGAATGCTGCTGATGAAAAAAATATTTTACCCAAAGGGACAGAAAAATTATTGAGCGATAAAAAAATAGATAAAATTACACCGGGACAAGGAAGTCTGCTGGATAGCGGACAAACTGTTTCGGAAAAAATTGAACAAGCGCGCCGGCAGGGCGTCTTATCCCAAAAGATTTATGAAATTGAAAAAGAATTAGCGCCGGTGCTACTAGCCATGCAGCGGGCTGGCATTAAAATTGATAAAGATTATTTAAAAAAATTAGGCGATAAACTGGGGCAAAAATTAAAAATACTGGAAACTAAAATTTATAAATTATCGGGCACGGAATTTAATATTAATTCGCCCCAGCAATTGTCAGAAGTTTTATTCACTAAGCTTAATCTGCAGATTAAGGGACTCAAAAAAACTCCCGGCAAGGTTATCTCTACTGCTGCATCTGAATTAAACAAATTACGCGGCGAACATGCGGTAGTGGACTCTGTTATTGAATACCGGGAATTAGCCAAACTTAAAAATACTTATATTGATGCTCTGCCGGAACTAGTTGCTAGCGATGGTCGCCTGCATACTACTTTTGATCAGCTGGGCACCACGACGGGCCGCTTATCCTCAAAGAATCCTAATTTACAGAACATCCCAACTAAAACCGAGCTGGGCCGGGAAATCCGCAAAGCTTTTGTGGCCGAACTCGGGCATAAATTATTATCAGCCGACTATTCACAGATTGAACTGCGGGTGGTGGCTTCACTAGCTAAAGACAAAGAAATGATTAAAGCTTTTAACGAGGGCAAAGATATTCACACGGCTACAGCGGCGGAAATTTTGGGAGTTGACGCAAGTGAAGTTAAACCGGAAGCGCGGCGCATGGCGAAGGTTTTAAATTTCGGAGTAATCTACGGGATGGGTTCTCATGGGTTCGCCGAGGCGGCCGGCATTGAATATGGCAAAGCCAAAGATTTTATTAAAAAATATTTTGAAGAATTTTCCGGCGTGGCTGGTTATTTAAAAAATAGCCGCCAGGCAGCGGCAGAAAACGGTTTTGTGGAAACCTTATTTGGCCGGAAACGTTTTATTCCGGAAATTAATTCGGCGGCCTGGAATTTGCGTCAGGCGGCCGAACGAGCCGCGGTCAATATGCCGATTCAAGGAACGGCGGCAGATCTTTTAAAAATGGCAATGGTTAGTATCGCTAAAAATGAATGGCTTGCGGCTAATAGCAAGATGCTGCTTCAGGTGCATGATGAATTAATTTTTGAGGCAGAAGAAGATAAAATCGCCAGGGCGGCTCAAGAAATAAAAAAAATTATGGAAAATATTTATCGGTTGGTTGTGCCGCTAAAAGTGGATCTGGCGGCCGGAAATAATTGGGGAGAGATGAAACCTTGTGAATAAATCAGGTTGTTTTTTAAGGAAAACAAGGATAGACTTAAGCCAAATAGAAGATATTTTTTTATTAATTTTTAACTGAATTATTTATGTTTTTTGAAGAACCCAAAGGATCCTATACTCTTTCTTTTGGTGCGGCTCAACTGAAGAAGAAAAAACGGCTTTCCCCGGAAGATTATAAAAAACAGCAAGAAATGGTGGAGGCGTTGTATGAAACATCGGGCTATTTAGCGGTGGGGACGGATATTAAAGTTATTCTCTCTCGCATTGCCGAAACTCTTTTAAAAGCCTTGGGAGCAAAATACGTGAATTTTTGGGACCTTACCTCCGATAAAGAAGCTCTTTTTATCAGCGCGGCCGCCGGTATGCAAAAACAGTATGTCAATCATTCCAAAAAAAATCCGATTCGGGTGGGCACGATGTTTGTCGGCCGAGCCGTGGCAACCGGGGAGCCCTGGGCTTCCAGCGACGTTACGCGAGACCCCAATATAAAGAGCAACTGGCTGGCGCCGATTAAGAAACAAAATTATCATGGCCTTTTATGTTTGCCGATGATGGGCAAAAAAGGAGCGGTGGGCGGAATGTGCGTTTATTATAAAGACATTCATCAATTTGATTATTTTGAAATGGCGCTGGCGACTATCGCGACTAATCAGGCGGCTACCGCTGTTGCCAACGCGGATCTTTTTCATGATCTGCTGGGCGAGCGCAATAAAACTTTGGCGACGATTCAAAGTTTAAAAGACGGATTGATTATGTATGACTTGGACGAAAAAGTAGTGGTTTTTAATCCTCGCGCCCAAGAACTATTATGGCTTAAAGAAGAAGAAGTGTTGGGTAAAAAAATTGATAAAGAGTTAAGCCAAAAGAGCGTCTATCTGCAAAATCTTTTTAATATTAAAAATTTAGTTCAAGTTGATTTTGAAACCAAAGAATACGCAACCGAGGGGCCGCAGAAGGTAATTTTAGAAATTACCTATGTGCCAGTCCGCTCGCAATACCAAAAAATCGGGGCGATGCAAATTATCCGTGACATTACCAGAGACAAAGAAATAGAATTGCTCAAGGCAAAATTTTTAACCGTTGCCTCTCACCAGCTAAGGACGCCTCTCTCGGCGATCAAGTGGGCGCTGGATACTCTGCGGAGGAGCGTTTTAACCGGCGAGCAGAAAGACTTAGTGGAAAGAACTTTTAGCACCAATGAGCATCTAATTAGCTTAGTCCGTGATTTACTGGATGTTTCCAGGATTGAAGAGGGAAGATTTGGTTATGAGTTTGCGTGGGGCGATCTGAACCAGGTTGTAAATAAAATTTACAAAGACTTAAAGGACCAAGCTAAGATTCATGAAATAAACATAATCTATACCAAGCCGGAGGCTCTTTTGCCTCAGGCAGTTTTTGATGCCAACAAAATAGATATTGCCATCAGGAACGTGGTGGATAACGCGATTAAATATGTTTCGCCCGGCGGGTCAATAAAAATTGACTTGCGGCCCAGCACGAATAATAAGATTTTGATTTTAAGCATTAAAGATGATGGCATTGGTATTCCTAAAGACGATCAAAAATTCATTTTCGTTAAATTTTTTAGAGCACCAAACGCGTTAAAGCATGACACCGAGGGGTCGGGATTGGGATTATACATTTCTAAAAAAATAGCCGAAAAACATAATGCTAATTTATTTTTTGAATCAGCAGAAAACCAAGGCTCAGAATTTGTCTTTCAATTTCCGTTAGAATCGGAACGAATGCCAAAAATAGCGATAGAAGAAGAATTTAAAAATGCCTGACCGCTGGGCGACCAAGCATTTTTATTTTTTTACAGGAGTTATTGTTAGTTGCTCTCTTTATCAAAAACTGTCTGTTGGTCTTTACCGTAGAGGCCCTCTTTTTCCAGGATTTTTTTGCGCAAAGAAGCTGTCACTAAGCCAAGTCCCAAGCCAAGCATTAAGAGCAGGAAGAAAGGAATCATGGCCATGGCGTAATCAGTCGTTGTGGCTAATTTACCGGCAAAGCCGCCAAAAACATAGGCAAAATAACCGGCAAAAGCGAAAAAGTAAGCTGGCGCCAACTCAAACCAATCGGTCAACTCCAGCATCACGATAAGAAAAGCCACAATGAAAACGGTGGCTGCCAGAGCATAGTTTCCTAGTATTGGCGTTAATAGGCCAGAAAAAAAGATAGTCAAAAAACCAAAAATGATACCGCCAGCTAAGCCGAAGATTTCTTTGTGGAGCCGCGCTGGTTTTGACCCGGCAATAAAATAAAGAGGCCAGCTGATAAAAGGCACCCACAGCGAACTGATTTTTAAATAGGGAGCGACGAAGATATAGATAGCGGCAAAAGCGGCGACCATTAAGGAAACCGGAATAAATTTTTTTAATGTCATTTTAATTTATTAGAGTAATAATTTTAACAGGGTTGATTGATGATTTTTCGACCTTTTCCAGATTATAGCAGAGAACAATAAGAAATTAAAGAAGTTTATGCACATTAAGCAAGATGGCGGTTTTTCGTTACTGTGCTATAATAAAAGCACGATTAAACGCTATCCCGAAAGAAGACAATAATAAAAAGACAATAATATGGAGAAAGTTTTAATTATTGAGGATGATAAATTTTTAAAAGATCTGCTTATTAAACAGCTAGGGGATATTGGTTATACCGTTTTTCATGCCGTAGATTGTGAAGGTGGTTTTAAAATAACCAAAGATGAAAAGCCGGATATAATTTTACTGGATTTAATTTTACCCGGGCTTAGCGGGTTTGATTTTTTAAAAGAGATTAAAAAAGATTCGTCGGAAAGCAAAGATATTCCCGTGCTTATTTTAAGCAATTTAGGGCAAGAAGATGATATCAAAAAAGGAATAGAGTTAGGTGCTGAAGATTTTCTAATCAAGGCTCATTTTGTTATTCCCGAGATTATTGAAAAAATAAAAAAGACATTGGCTCAAAAAAACGGTAATTATAAGGCCTCCGCTGGTTAGCTTGTTTCTCCCTGTTTAGCGACGGCTCTCGGTCTTTTCTGAAGGCAGATAAAATTTTAACCTATAGGGCCTTAATCCAGGCCTTTTTGTTTCATTAAATAGTTAATTAGGTTGAGCGGGCTAAACAATTTTGAAAAGAAAAACTAAAAAATTTTTACCACTGATTTTGTTGATTATCCTAGTTGGCCTAGGTTGGTATTTTATTCAGGGCCAAGGAAGATTAATTAAAATTTCTAATGATCTATCGAGTGGCGATTCGGCTGCGCTTGTTTCCGGCGTTCCGTTGGAGTCTCCCGAGTTACTGGGGTCCAAAAGCCCACTGAGCGGCCTAGCCTGCACGAACGCTAATCGCCGGCCAATGGCCGTGATGCTGGCGGGCGATCCGGTGGCGCGTCCTTTAGCCGGTCTGTCTGAGGCCGATATGGTTTTTAATGTGCCGGTGATTACCGACAGTATGACTCGCCTAATGGCGATTTTTGTTTGCAGCTCACCCAAAGAAATTGGTTCGGTTCGTTCGGCTCGCCATGATTATATTGAATTGGCGAGAGGATTGGACGCAATTTTCGTCCATTGGGGCGGTTCTCATTTTGCGTTAGATAAGCTAGACAAGGGAATTATGGATAACATTGACGCGCTAGCAAATCCTTACAATTCTTTTTTTAGAAAATCAGGCATTGCATCGCCGCATAATGGTTTTACTTCTCCTAACCGATTGCTGGAAGCATCCCAGAAGTTGGGCTATCGCGCCGAAGGGAAAGAAGATGGCTATTTATTTTTTAATGCTATTCCAGCTAGTAGCGCCACGACAACGAAAACTTTATCAATTGGTTTTCCGGGTGTCTTTGCGGTGAAATATATTTATGACCCGGCTAAAAATTCCTATTGGCGATGGCGCGGCGGGACTAAAGAAATTGATAGAAATAA
>CAZYIG010000016.1:0-11138 GCA_964647205.1 uncultured Candidatus Saccharibacteria bacterium
GGGCGGAACGCGTGTTGGAAGCCTTATGCGAAATCTGGCCGGAAGCGCCAATTTTTACTTTGATTTATGATAAACAAAGAACTGGTTTGGCTTTTGAAGGACGGAAGATAAAAACTTCTTTTTTGCAAAAAGTTCCTTTTGTCAGAGCTCATCATCGTCCCTTTTTAATGTTAATGCCGCTTGGAGTTGAAAAATTTGATCTGTCAAAATATGACCTCGTAATTTCTGATTCGGCTAGCTTTGCCAAGGGAGTCATTGTTCGGCCAAAAACACGGCATATCTGTTATTGTCACACGCCCACACGTTACGTTTGGGACGATAGTCATAAATATATCAGAGAATTTAGCTACCCGGGTTTTATTAAAAATTTAGTGCCGCCGTTTCTAAGCTACTTGCGACTTTGGGACGAAGCCGCTTCAGCTCGGCCAGATTTATATCTAGCTAATTCTAATTTTGTTGCCCAGCGGATAAAGAAATATTATAATCGGTCGGCAACAGTTATTTATCCGCCGGTTAAAACCAGTAATTTTTTTATTTCCAATAAAATTGATGATTATTTTTTGTTGGTATCGCGTTTTTTGCCTTATAAAAAAATTGATTTAGCCATCGAGGCTTTTAATAAATTAGGCTGGCCGCTTAAAATTATTGGTGATGGGCCGGAGGGAAGACAATTGAAAAAAATGGCTAAAGCGAATATCGAATTTATTGGTCTGGTGCCGGAAAAAAAGTTGAGAGATTATTACGTGCGTTGCCGAGCTTTAATTTTTCCCCAAGAAGAAGATTTTGGCATTGTGGCAGTTGAAGCGATGGCGGCCGGCCGGCCGGTTATTGCTTACGAGGCTGGCGGAGCGCTAGAAATTATTAAAGAAGGAGAAACGGGAATCTTTTTTAAAGAGCAGACGGTAGATTCTTTGGTGGCAGCTTTGAAAGGTTTTAAAATGGAAAAATTTTCTCCTCAACGAATCCGAGAGCAAGCTTTAAAATTTGATAAAGAAGTTTTTAAAAAAAAGATAAAAGAATTTGTTGCCCAATCAATATAAAATAATTATTTAACAGGGTAAATAAATATGAATAAAAAAATAATAGAAGATATTAGAGAATATAAAGAAATTTTAATTTTTGCTTTAGGAGTCGCCTTGGTGGCTGGGATTTTTACTTGGCAAAAGCAAGATAAATATGAAGCGTCGCTTTCTTTAACGGTCAGTCGCTATGGAACTCAATCAGCTCAAGATTATAAATACGATAATTATTACGCTGTTATGGCAACTGATGAATTTGGTGATACGGTGGCCGGTTGGTTTAAAACGCCAGAGATGACACAGACTATTTTTAAAAAGGCAAATCTTCAATCCAGCTCTCAAGACCTTGATAGTTTAAAGAAAAGATTTCAGGCGGCTAAAATTTCGCCAAATTTAGTTGAAGTTCGCTTTTCAGCTAAAGATGAGCCAACGGCAAAAATTTTAGCCGAAGCCGTGGTTAATGTCGTTTCCGAAAAGGTTGGCTCGTTGAATATCATTTCTTTGCAGGGGATTTCTTTTGTGGTGATGGGTAGCGAGCCGGTGGTAGTTAAAAATAATTTGGCTGTTTGGTGGAATGTGCTGGCGGGGCTCTTAGTCGGATTAGCCGTTGGATTTTTTATTAAGGTTAGCCGCGAATATTTTTCCGTTTAAAAATTATTAATGACAATTGGCATTGATATTAGATTTTTGGCCAGAGGGACGCGAAGCGGGATAGAAGAATATACGATTAATCTTCTTTCCCGTCTTTTATCTTTAGACAAAAATATCAAATTCAAACTCTTCTATAACGCTTTTAACCAGGTTGAGCTGGATTATGATTGGCTGAGATTGCCTAACGTGGAACTAAAAAGATTTCGCTGGCCTAATCGTTTTGTTTTTGATCCGGCAGCTAAATTTTTGAAATTGCCTAAAATTGATAAAATGCTTAGCGGTTGCGATGTTTTTTTCGCGCCACATTTTTTATTGAGCCCCGTAAGCCGAGAGTGTCGGAAAGTTGTCTCCTTTCATGATCTATCTTTTGAATATTTTCCGGATTTTTTTTCTTGGCGAAAAAGATTTTGGCACAACTCTTTAGCGCCGCGCCAGCGAGCGCTGGAAGCCGATAAAATTATTGCGGTTTCCCAATCTACCAAAGATGATCTGGTGGATTTATACGCCTTGCCGGAGGAAAAAATAGAAATTATTTATTCTGGAATTGAGAGCGGACTAGAAAAAAACGAATTAACTCAAGAGCAGAAGACATTAATTAGAAAAAAATATAATTTACCCGAAAATTTTATTTTATATTTTGGTACGCTTGAACCAAGAAAAAATTTAGTTGGTTTAATCCAGGCCTATGAAATTTTTTGCCGAAAACTGGCGAGTGAAACAAAATATTCGTTAGTTTTGGCAGGCAATTCTGGCTGGCTTTGCGATAACATTTTTACTGAAGCTAAAAAATCTAATTTTGCGCAAGATATAATTTTTACCGGCTTCATTGACCCGGCCGATAAAGTTTATCTTTATAATCTGGCTTCATTATTCGTCTATCCGAGTTTTTTTGAAGGATTTGGCTTTCCACCGCTTGAAGCCATGTCTTGCGGAGTGCCAGTTATTTGTTCTCATACTTCCTCCTTCCCGGAAGTAGTGGGTGGGGCGGCTCTAATGATTGATCCTTATAATTTTGATGAAATTGCCTGGGCGATGAAAGAAGTTTTAACCGATAAAGAATTAAAAAGGAACCTGATTGAAGACGGCCTAGCCAGAGTGAAAATTTTTTCGTGGAATAAATGTGCAGAAGAAACGTTGAGATTATTATTAGAAAAATAATAAATCTAAATTTATGCGAATTGGCATTGATGCCCGGTTTTTTGGTCCAAAAGCTAAAGGGCTTGGCCGATACACGCAAAAATTAATAGAGGGGCTGGAATTGATAGACAATCAAAATGATTATGTTATTTTTTTACGGCGGGAAAATTTTGACGAATATCGACCGCAGAATTTGCGTTTTAAAAAAGCGCTGGCTGATTATCGCTGGTATTCGCTAGTCGAGCAATTGTTTTTTCCGTTCAATCTTTATCGCCATAAAATTGATTTGATGCATTTTACGCATTTTAACGCGCCGGTGCTATATTTTAAGCCATACGTTGTCACAATCCATGATTTGATTTTACAACGATTTCCAACCGCTAAAGGCGCCTGGCTTGGCCGATTAAAATATTTTTTAAAGAATATTGGCTATAAGATAATTATTCGTTTGGTGATAAGCAAAGCCAAAAAAATCATCGCGATTTCGCGGTTCGTGAAAGATGACATTATCAAATCATTTGGTGTGAGCCCGGAAAAAATGGCGGTAATTTATGAAGGTGCGCCTGCCCGCAGCGCTCTCGCTTGCGAGGCGGGCGAGCCGATTTTAGCTATAAGCACAGAGCACTTGGCTAATAGCGAGGAAGTTTTAGATAAATATGGCATTAAAAAATCATATTTGCTTTACGTGGGAAATGCTTATCCGCAGAAAAATTTGGCGCGACTGATAGAAGCATTTAAACTTTTACGACTTGGCCAATATTCTGATTTGCAATTAGTTTTAATTGGCGGTGATGATTATTTTTATAAAAAAATCAAAAAGGAAAATTGCGATAATGCGGGCGTCTGTTTTGGCGGGGGAGTGATTTTTACTGGTTTTGTACCGGACGAGGATCTACGCGATTTATATGCTAACGCTTCTCTTTATGTTTTTCCATCGCTCTGTGAAGGTTTTGGTTTGCCGCCACTGGAAGCGATGGCTTGCGGCGTGCCGGTGGTTTCTTCGGGCGCAACCTGTTTGCCGGAAATCTTAGGCGAGGCGGCTTATTATTTTGACGCGGAAAATAGCGCTGATATAACCGCTAAAATTAGCGAAGTTTTAAGTGATAATAATTTACGTGCAAAATTAGTCGCGCGAGGTTTTGAGCAAATCAAAAAATACTCTTGGCGCAAGATGGCGCTGGAGACGCAGAAAGTTTACGCTATCCTTGACCAATAGACTAAGATTTTACATAATGAAACATGGTTTTGGGTTAGTTCTTAATAAAAAAAGGAGGGAGGCGTTATATGACTAGAGCAGAAATGATCGTTCAGTCGTCATTATCAACCGCCCATCTTTCGCAGCTTATGCTAGTGTTTTTAGCCGGTATAGGCCTGGCGGCGTTGTTTGTTTTTATTGTTTTGCCACTATATCGTTGGGGGCGGAGCAAGATCGGAAAAATGGGTCAATGAGTTTTATCCAAAAGATTAAAAAACCAGCGCATTCACGCTGGTAGCAAGCAATCAGGGGTGGAAAAATCCACCCTTTTTTATTTGTGGATTAAAAGGAGCATAAGCCGTGATATAATAGAAGCAATGACTAAGAGAATTATTTTAGATCAGTTTAGAGATGCCATCTCTAAACAGCCAGCCTCACTAAGTCTAGGCGGGCCAAGCGGGGAAGAAGAAAAAATCTCTCCGTTGGTTTTGGATTTGGAAAAAAATAAAACAATAATAAAGAATGACAATCGGACAATAAACCTAAAAAATAAAACACCCGGATTTCTGGCTGAAAAAATAATAACCGAATTTAAAAAAAGAGGTCGGCCTAAGAAACAAATTTTTGAATTTTCGTCTGAAGCGCAGCTGAAAAAACCCATCGAACTTTATTTCAGCCGGCGCGATAATCTGGAGCCGCTGGAAATTTCTCATCCCAGCCGGGCGGAAATCTTAGCGACTTTTGAAGAAATAGAGACTCTCAATAATTATTTGCGGGAATATCCGCTGAAAACAGTAACGATTGAGTCATTGAAAGAGGCAGATATTTTAGACGGTCTAGTAAACGTCTGGCAAGCGGATGATTTTTTTATTGATAGCCAAAAAACGGAAAAAGAAACAGAAGAAATTAGTGAAGAAGAAGATTTTCTCGCGACTTTGGTTGCTCAGCCCGATCTAACAGATCAATTTTTAATTTCTCCAATTCAAGATGGCTTATTCTTGGATTTAAAAGGTGAAAAAATGGAAAGCCTGGAGCAATTTTATAAGCCGAAATTGTCTTTAAGCAGATTATCACTTAAAGAAAAAATTAATAATCTAAAATTATTTTTTGGCCAGTGGAAAAATTTAAAGCAAGGAATTACTTTTTTAAGCGCAGGCTGTTTTATCTTTTTAATAATTTTTGGCATGTCGCTAGCTGGTCAAGGGCTCTTGGCTAAGGATAATATTTTGGGTTCAGCCTTGCAAGCTTACCAAGCAATGTTGGCAGCCAAGGATTCTGCTTCTAACTTAAATTTTTCTTCGGCTCAAGTTAATTTTGATACGGCTTATCAGAATTTTTTAGCAGCTGACCAAGAATTAAACAAAATGGGGCGGGGGATTATTTCTCTGCTGGAAGCCTTGCCTGGCGGTTCACAAGTGACTTCAGGTTCCTCTTTGGTTAAAGCCGGAGGAAAATTAGCTCAAGCCGGTCAGAGTTTTTCTAAAATAGCTAACTTATTTTTGCTGGAAAAATTAAGTGATTATTTTTCCAATGGCCAGTTATCATTAACGCAGAAGATTGTGGAAGCGGAAAAAGAGATTAAATCAGCTCAAAAATATCTGACCGAGGCTAACCAAAGCTTGGCTCAAGTTCAAAGCAGTGATTTGCCAGTCGAACTGGCGCCCAAGATTGAAGAACTTAAGAAAAGCCTCCCAGCAATTGTTCATGCTACGGGGCAGCTGGAAAATTGGAGTGATGTTTTTTTAGGTGTTCTGGGACACGAAAAAGCCCAGAAATATTTATTAGTTTTCCAGAATAATTCCGAAGCGAGGGCAACTGGTGGATTTATTGGAACTTATGGGGTGGTTGATTTTGATGAAGGCCGCCTGGAAAATCTCTTTATTGACGGAATTTTTGATTTAGACGGCCAGCTTTACGAAAAGATAATTCCGCCTCGGCCAATCCAGAAAATTTCGACGGCTTGGTCAACTCATGATGCCAATTGGTTCGCGGACTGGCCAACTTCGGCTAAAAAAATCATGGGTTTTTATGAATCAGCCGGCGGGGAAACGGTTAACGGTGTAATTTCTTTGACCCCAACGGTGATTGAGAAATTATTGATTTTAACTGGGCCCATAAGTTTGCCTCAATACAGCGTTACGCTTGATCAAAATAATTTTTTGGAGGCCGTGCAATATAAAGTGGAGATTGATTATGATAAAGAGCTCAATCAGCCTAAGAAAATTTTGGCTGATTTTGCGCCTTTATTTTTAGAAAAACTTTGGCAAGTTTGGCCAGGCAAGTATCAAGAAATATTTAAAGTTTTCGTTGATTCTTTAGCCGAAAAGCAGATCCTGTTTTATTTTTCCGATACGACGCTTGAGACTGCTTTTAAAGAACAAGGCTGGACCGGAGAAATTTTAAATACAGAAAAAGATTATTTGAGCGTGGTGAACACGAATATTAACGGCTTTAAAACTGATAAAGTTATTGAACAAAAAATTTATCACCAGGCTCAAATTCAAGAAGATGGGTCAATCATTGATACGGTAAAAATTAGCCGGACTCATCAAGGCGGTCAAGCCGAATTCGATTGGTATAACAAAGTGAATGCGGATTACTTGCGAGTTTATGTGCCATTGGGTTCAAAGCTTTTGTCGGCTCAAGGACAAACCTTGGAAAGTTATGCTCCGCCGATTGATTACACCGCACAGAATTTTAAATCAGATGCCGATGTTTTAGCGCAAGAACAGAGAACGACAGTTGATCAGTCGGGGACTCAAATTTTCACCGAGTCAGGCAAGACAGTTTTTGGTAACTGGGTTTATGTGAGTCCCGGGGAAAGCGTGGAAGTAACTTATCAATATTTATTGCCATTTAAAATTAATTTAAAACAAGAATCGGATAGCTATAGCCTTCTGGCGCAAAAGCAAGCGGGGAGCAAAAGTAGCTATTTTGAGAGCTTGCTAATCTTACCTTTTGGCGCCCAAATTAATTGGCAATATCCGGAAGACTTGCAGACATCTAATCAAGAAATAAAATTTATTTCTGATTTGGCAAGAGACAGATTTTATGGCTTAGTTTTTAAACAATAGGGTTTTGATGATTAAATTTTTAGATAAAACAAAAAATCGTTTTCGGAGTGTTATCTTCGCAGCCACCATTTTAGCGGTGGCTTCTGTTTTGAGCCGCCTCCTGGGACTATTACGTGACCGTCTGTTGGCTGGGAGCTTTGGCGCCGGGAACACGTTAGATGTTTATTACGCGGCTTTTCGTTTGCCGGATTTAATTTACAATTTGTTGATTATGGGAGCGTTGTCGGCCGGTTTTATTCCGGTGTTTGTTAGTTTGTGGCCTGCCCGCCAACAGCCTGAGCCGCAGGCGATGGCAGGCGGGCATAAAGATAAAGACAGTAATCAAGAAGCCTGGCACTTTGTTAATAGCGTTCTAAATATTTTATTAATTGGACTTCTGCTCTTGGGCGCTTTATTTTTTATTTTAGCGCCGTCTTTGATGAAATTAATTACGCCGGGCTTTGACGATGCCAAATTAGCGCTAACTGTTTTAATGACCCGCTTGATGTTTCTAAGCCCGATCCTACTGGGAATCAGCGCGATTTTTGGCGGAGTGCTGCAAAGTCTAAAAAGATTTTTAGCTTTTTCACTGGCGCCAATTTTTTATAACTTTGGTATAATTGGTGGCATTTTATTTTTAGTGCCGCGTTTTGGTGTCGTAGGGCTGGCTTATGGCGTTCTGCTGGGCGGTTTTCTGCATCTTTTAATTCAATCGGCGCCAATCTGGCTTTCGGATTTTAAATATCAGCCGATAATTGATTGGAAGAATGAGGGAGTCAAGCGATTGGCCAAAATGATTATTCCTCGCACTTTGACCTTGGCAGTTTCGCAGCTTAATTTTTTGGCGATTACAGTTTTGGCTTCAATTTTGACCGCTGGCAGTTTAGCAATTTTTAATTTGTCTTATAATATTTGGACTTTCCCTCTAGGTGTTTTTGCCGGCTCGTTAGCGATGGCCGTTTTTCCCACTCTGTCAGAGAACGTGGCTAAAAAAGATTGGCCAGCTTTTGCGGCTAACTTTTCGGCAAACTTCAGGCAGATTTCTTTTTTAGTCATGCCAATTAGCGTCTTTTTTATTGTTCTGGCCAACCCCATCGTCCGCGTTATTTTAGGTACTGGAAAATTTGGAGAAACTGATGTAATTTTAACGATTAAATCTTTAATATTTTTATCAGTCGGTCTTTTAGCGGAATCTTTAATTTTACTCTTGACCCGTGGTTTTTTTGCCTTTGATGATACCAAGACTCCTTTTTGGCTGGGACTTTTTAGTTCTATGGTCAGAATTAGCGGTGCTTGGTTTTTTTCTCTTTACTTTGGCGTAGCGGGCTTAGCGCTGGGTTACGCTCTAGGTGGAGTTTTATATATGTTGCTTCTTTGGATTTGGCTGCATAAAAAAATTGGTAATTTGAATGAAGGGGAAATTTTATTTAGTCTTTTCAAAATGGCGGTTGCTTCGCTGCTAGCCGCTTCGGTTGTTTGGGTTTTATGGCAAGCATTAGTTTTAAGATTTCCTTCAGTGGCGACTCAAGCTATTTTACTTCAGGGTTTTATTGCTGGCTTAGCTGGCATGCTGGTTTATTTCTTAGCCGGCTTGACACTAAGACTCTCCGAAGCAATTTTACTTTGGCAAAAGATTAAGAGCCGGTTATTTTTTAATAACAATTTAAATTAGTAATTTCGTATGCCCTCGCCGATTACGCATATTGTTTTAGCTGAAAAAGTTTTTGCCAAACATTTTAGTCAAAAGAATAAGCCGGAGTTTTTTATCGGAACCAGTTTTCCGGATATCCGTTATTTTGATAATTTAGACCACGAGAAGACTCATTTACCGGGTTTATCGCTAGCAGAAATTAAAAAAGAAGATTCATTCATGGCTGGTTTAAAATTTCACTCTTTGGTGGATGATTTGCATAATAATTTTTTTGCCTTCAGAGATAATCCACTTTTTCTTGAGCCAATTCATATTACCGCTACCTCGCTAAAATTTTTTGAAGATGAATTATTTTATTCTCGCCTGTCAAACTGGCAAGAAATAGCGGACTATTTTAAGCAAACAGTAGAAGAAGAAAATAATTTTGGCATAGAAAAAAAAGATATAATTACTTGGCATGAAGCTTTAAGGGCTTACTTTACGGAAGCGTCCAGCTTTAAATCTCGAGGAAAATTTTTAAAAAAGATTGAATTTTCGGATGAGTTAGCTAAGCAAATAGAAGCTTTTCTGGTTAAGATGAGAGAGCTCTCTCAAATAGAAAAAGCAGTGGCTGCTTTTTATGATGAGTTTGAAAGATTAATTGAGGGCATGGCAGGTTGAAAAAAGAGTTAATCTGTGACAGAATTTAATCGCTCACATATATTTCCCTCCTTCTCAAGGAGGCGGGGTGTAAAACCCCGTGGGGGACCACTCCTTTTTACGAGGTGGATTTAAATCCCCCTTAATCCCCCTTTAAAAAGGGGGAATTGATTTGTATGGAAAATAATGTTAGAAATTTTGCCATAATCGCGCATATAGACCACGGTAAGTCCACCTTGGCGGACCGGTTTTTAGAATTGACCGGCACGATTGAAAAGCGAAAAATGAAGGAGCAATTTTTGGATACGATGGATTTGGAGCGCGAACGAGGAATTACAATTAAGCTTCAGCCAGTGCGGATGACTTATCATTTTGACGGACAAGGGTACATGTTGAACTTAATTGATACGCCCGGACACGTCGATTTCTCTTACGAGGTTTCTCGTTCCTTAGCCGCGGTTGAAGGCGTAATTTTACTAGTGGATGCTACCAAAGGAGTGCAAGCGCAAACTTTAGCTAATCTATATTTAGCTCAACAACAAAACTTAATTATTATTCCGGCGATAAATAAAATTGATTTGCCGGGGGCGCGGGTAGAAGCGGTAGAACAGGAAATCAGAGAAATTCTGGGATCAGCCGGACAGGAAACGGAAATATATAAAATTTCCGGTAAAGAGGGAACCGGTGTTGAATCTCTATTGCGGGCCGTCATTAAAAAAGTAGCAGCGCCAAAAATTGACACGCAAAAACCGTTTCGCGCTTTAGTCTTTGATTCTAATTATGATTCTTATAAAGGCGTACTGGCGTACGTTCGCATGGTTGACGGTCAAATAAAACGAGGTGATAAAATAACTTTTATGGCTTCTGGGGCGCGGATTGAAGTAATTGAAGCGGGAATTTTTACGCCGGCTCTTAAGTCAACGGATAAATTGTCATCCGGTGAGATTGGCTATATTGCTACTGGATTAAAAGAAGTGGCGCTTTGCCGGGTGGGCGATACGATTGTACACTGGCCAGCGGCGAGTGCACTCTTGGCCCTGCCTGGCTACAAAGAACCAAATCCAATGGTTTTCGCCAGTTTTTATCCGGCGGTGCTGGAAAAACAAGAAGCGCAGGATTATAATTTATTGCGCGATGCACTGTCTAAATTAAAATTAAGTGATGCGGCTTTAGTTTTTGAACCGGAGAGCTCTGATGCATTGGGCCGAGGATTTAAATGCGGATTTTTAGGTATGTTGCATTTGGAAATTGTTTCCGAGCGTCTACGCCGGGAATATAATTTGGAATTAATTGTTACAACTCCTAGCGTTGTTTATCAGGTTAAGAAAAAAAACGGAGAAGAAATAACAATCTATTCGCCGCAGCAATTGCCCGATGCTAGTATCGTTGATGAAATTCGCGAGCCTTGGGTGAAATTAGAAGTGATTAGCCCCAGCGAATATTTGGGGATAGTCATGAAACTTTTGCAAACAATTGGCGGAACGTATTTAGATACGCAATATATCGGCACGCAACGGGTTGTAATCTCTTACGAAGCGCCTTTACGCGAAATTATCGTGGATTTTTATGATAAATTAAAAAGCGTTACTTCCGGTTATGCCTCAATGAGTTACGAACTTATTGGTTGGCGGAAGGACGATTTGGTCAGGCTAGATATTATGGTAGCGCAAGATATCGTGGAAGCTTTTGCCCGGATTATTCCGCGACACAAAGCGGCCAGTGAAGGCCGGGTTATTGTGGAAAAGTTAAAAGAAATTTTGCCGCCACAAATGTTTGCGGTGGCGCTTCAGGCG
>CAZYIG010000017.1:0-11018 GCA_964647205.1 uncultured Candidatus Saccharibacteria bacterium
CTCAATCGGAACTGAAGGACGAAGAATTAGCGCATGTGCGCAATAAAAAAATGGGTTTTGTCTTCCAGAATTTTAATCTGTTGGCCCGCACTTCGGTCTTGGAGAACGTAAAATTGCCTTTATTATATTCTGGCATTAAAGAAAGAGAATGGGGCGCGATGGCGCAAGATGTGATTAAAGCGGTCGGACTGGAACATAGAATGGAGCACGAACCGGCTCAACTTTCCGGCGGCGAAAAACAGCGCGTGGCAATTGCCCGGGCGCTCATCAACAATCCCAAAGTTATTTTTGCCGATGAGCCAACCGGAAATTTGGATTCAAAATCCGGCAAAGCGATTATGGAAATTCTGCAAACACTCAACGAAAAAATGGGCCACACGATAATTTTGATTACTCATGAAACTTATACGGCCGAACACGCCCAGCGCATCCTGTTTGTCCGCGACGGCAAAATTGAAAGCGACCGCCGGGTGGATAATCGCTTAGCGGCAAGTCAATTTATAAAATAAAATTGAAAATTAAAAAATCAAAGTGTAAAGTTTTGGTATCCCGCAGCTGCGGGATGGATTTATAAAATTTTTAATTTTGCATTGTCATTTTAAATTTTGAGATTTACATTTTACATTTTTTATGTCTGATTTAACCAAGCTGACAATCAAAGAAGCCCACGATGGGCTAATCGCCAAGAATTTCTCCGCTAAAGAATTAACGGACGATTTTTTAGCGCGGATAGAAAAAAACGATAAAGATATTCATGCTTATTTAAACGTGACCGGCGATTTGGCTCAAAAAAAAGCAGGGGAAGTTGATGCGAAAATTGCGGCGGGGGAGGAGCTTGGATCAATTGAGGGTATCCCTTGCGCCATTAAAGATAATATTCTGATTGAAGACGAAAAAAGCACAGCTGGTTCTAGAATCTTAGAGAATTATATTGCGCCATATGATGCGACAGTTATTAAAAAATTGAAAACAGCCGGAGCGGTATTTCTGGGGAAGGCTAATTGCGACGAGTTTGCCATGGGTTCTTCAACGGAAAATTCCGGCTTTGGTGTCACTCGCAATCCGCATGACCTAGGGCGAGTGCCGGGCGGCTCTTCCGGCGGCTCGGCAGCGGCGGTGGCCGCGGATGAGTGTGTTTACGCTCTGGGGTCGGATACGGGCGGTTCTATCCGCCAGCCGGCGTCATTTTGCGGGGTGGTTGGCCTTAAACCGACTTATGGAGCAGTTTCCCGTTATGGCGTCATGGCGATGGCTTCTTCGCTGGATCAAATCGGGCCGTTAGCTAAAAATGTAGCCGATTGTAAATTAGTTTTTGACACAATAAAAGGAAAAGATAAAATGGATTCAACCAGCGATAATTTTCCATTAACTAAAAACTACGAACTAAAAACTAATAAGCTGCGTATCGGTTTGCCCAAGGAATATTTTGCCAAGGGGATAGACCCAGCGGTGGAAAAATTAGTGCGGGGCGTGATTGCTAAAATGGAAGAGCGCGGCGCTAAAATAGAAGAGATTAGTTTGCCGCACTCGGAATACGCGCTAGCTTGTTATTATATTATTATGGCTTCGGAAGTTTCGGCTAATTTAGCGCGTTTTGATGGGATAAAATATGGCGTTTCGGCGATTAACGACGAACGATTGGTAACTGATGATCTTTTGTCCGTGTATCTTAAATCCCGTCAGCATGGTTTTGGCGATGAAGTCAGACGGCGGATAATGCTGGGAACTTATTCTTTATCGTCTGGCTACTATGATGCTTATTATTTACGAGCGCAAAAAGTTAGAACCAAAATTCTGGAAGATTTTAAAAACGCTTTTTCAAAAGTTGATTTAATTATGACGCCGGTAGCGCCAACAACTGCTTTTAAGATAGGAGAAAAAACTTCAGATCCCGTGCAAATGTATTTATCTGATATTTATACGGTGCCAGTAAATTTAGCTGGCGTGCCAGCCATGTCAATGCCTTGCGGCCAAGCTCAGCTTGGCCAAAACCCCGCTCAGCGGGGCGGCAAGGTGGGAAATTTACCCGTTGGTCTGCAAATTATCGGTCCACATTTTTCGGAAGAATTAATCTTTGCGGCGGGTCAAGTTATTGAAAATATGTTAAAATAAAATATCGCTCGGAAATCAGTTTCAAAATCGTAAAATTTTTCCCGGCCCCGCCTGCTAACGCCTGAGCGTAGCGATGGCGGGCAGGGTGAAAAATTTCACTCGCCAAGACCTCCTTGCTCTCACCACTTTTTTGCAAAAAAGTGGTGAACCATGCCCGCTACGTCGGCTTGAGCGTTTTGAAACTAACTTTCTTGCTCAGCAGAGAAGGTCATTATGACGCTATGATTATCGGGCTTGATTTTTTAGCCATCTTCTGCTAAGATAAGAAACGTTGAGCTTAAATTAAAAGAATAATAATATGTTTGAGATAAAAGCAGAAGTCAGGGAGATAATGGGGAAAAAAGTTAATAGCTTGCGCCGCAGCGGATTTATTCCAGCTATTTTGTATGGCCATGGGAAAAAACCGGTTAATTTGACGGTTAGCGCTAAAGATTTTTCAACTGTTTTTAAAAAAGCCGGTGAAACCAGTTTGGTAGAATTAGTTGTGGGTGTTAAAAAACATAATGTTTTAGTGCATGATCTAGCCCGTAATCCCTTGACCGCCGAAACAATTCATATTGATTTTTTTGAAGTCAGAATGGATGAAAAAATTAAGACGAAAGTGCCGTTGGTCTTCATTGGCGAATCATTGGCCATAAAAAGCGAAGGTGGTGTTTTAGTGCGGGCTTTGCAGGAAGTGGAAATTGAGGCTTTGCCCAAAGATTTGCCTAAAGAAATTGTTATTGATATTTCGCCTCTCAAAACCTTTGAAGATAAGCTTTTGGTTAAGCATATTGTGGTTGTTGGCAGCATCAAGATTTTGGCTGGCTTGGATGATGTGGTTGCCTTGGTGGCTCCGCCGCGTTCAGATAAAGAGATGGAAGACTTAGAAGGCAAGGCGGCAGAAGTTGTTGCGCCGGAAGAAATTAAGGTTGCTGGTGAAGAGAAAAAAACCGAAGAAGCAGTCGTTGAAGAGCCAAAGAATAATTAGTAACTGTTTAAAAACTTTGAACTACCTTGAATTGTTTGATGAAAATATTGTTTAGTTTCCATTCAATTAATAAAGCCACAAGATGTTTTTTTATTATCTTGTGGTTTTTTAGTTTTAGTTTTTTTGGTTATTTCACCGTTAACAAAACATTAGCCGCATCGGCAGTAGAGAATCTCAAAGAAGATTTCCGTGTTCAGATCAGCGACTTAGAAAGGCAGATTAATGATTATCAGGCAAGCATTAGCAACTTACAGCAACAGAGTAAGAGTTTAAAGAGTGAGATTACTCTGCTTGACGCTAAAATTAAATCAGCGGAATTGGAAGTTCGCCGAACGGAGTTATCGGTCCAGGAAATTGAAAGTGGTTTGGCCGACAAAAATTTAGCTCTTGGCCAGACCGAATTAAGATTAGAGCGAGAACGAGTAATTCTGACTAATTATTTGCAGACAATTTATGAGTCGGATCAACAGGGAGTGTTAGAAATTGTTTTAAGTAATAATAAACTTTCGGATATTTTTGATAAGATTAACTCTTTGCAACGAGTTCAAGAAAGCATTCAAGAAAGCATGGCATCAATAAGGCAGCTTAAGATTGGGCTGGAGCAGGACAAGCAAGTCTTAGAAGACCGGCGGGAAGAAATGAATCAACTGAAAGTTTTACAAGAAATTCAACGGCGGGCGATTGCTTATCGGCAAGAAGAAAAGAAAAATTTATTATCTCAAACTAAAGGGCAGGAATCTAATTATCAGAATTTATTAAAAAAGGCGAAAGCTGATGCCGAGTCAATAAAGAAGAATCTTTACCTGCTTGAAGGAGTGGGGGTTTCTCTTCCGTTGGAAGAAGCCTATCAGCAAGCCAAAAGAGCTTTCGATTTAACAGGAGTCAGGCCAGCCTTTTTATTGGCTGTATTAAAAAACGAATCAAGCTGGGGAGAGCGAGTTGGAACAGGAACTTGGCGCCGCGATATGCACACAAGAGATCAGCAGCCTTTTATCCAAATTTGCGAATCATTGAATTTTGATCCGGATAAAATGCCAGTATCACGCAAGCCACCTTATGGTTGGGGCGGGGCTATGGGACCGGCGCAATTTTTACCGGCGGTTTGGTTGTCCTATCAATCGCAAATAGCGAAATTAACCGGACATAATCCACCTAATCCTTGGGATATTGGTGATGCTTTTGTCGCAGCTGGTATAAAAATGGCGCAAGCGGGAGCTAACGAAAAAACAGCTAACGCGGAATGGAAAGCGGCGCAGATTTATTTTGCCGGCAAGCGCTGGAATAATCCGACTTATTATTTTTACGGTAATCAAGTCATGGAACTAGCCGGTATTATTCAGGATCAACTGGATATAATTACGAGATAGATTAACCAACCCCGTAAAAAAATTATAAGAGAATTTGCTGATGTCCTAATAGTATATTCTTGCCATATCTTTATTTTAGGTAATGAATGTAATCAATAATTTCTGACGGGGTAAACAAAAAAACCCTTCTACCTGTCACAGGCGGGGTTTTTTCTTTGACACTTAAATTTCTAATAATTTACTGACGGAGCTAAAGGAACATATTTCTGTAAATTTTCTAATTGGTTGTCGGTCAGTTTCTGGGCCTGGTCAATCGCGTTTTGAATCAAATCTTGAGAAAAAGAAATGGTATCGCCCATTTGCAATGTCGTTGGTGCGTTGGGGATATTTTTTCTTAGATAATCTTCAATGTAAATTTTGTGTTCAGCTGTTAACTCTTTGGCCAGCTCGGGTTTATCTTTCAGATATTCTTTCAACGCTTGGCGGGCCAGATGGGTTATGCCGTTCCCCTTAGCCGGGGAGACGATGATTTCTTTATCGGTTTTAATTATCGTTGGCTCTGGTCGGGCTTGCGTTAAAGCGCCTTTAACTTGGTTATTCGCTAAGGCAGATGGAGTCGGCGTAGAGGTCTTTATATCGGCTCTGATATCTTCTACGGCTGGCTTGAGCAAGGTAGTCCGATCTTGATAACTTTTATAGAAAGAGAAAGCGCCGATAGCTATTAGTAGCAGAATTACGCCGATAGTAATTTTCTGTGCATTTTTTTTGAGCCAAGAAAGGTTAGGCGCGGAGTTAGCATTGAATTGCGCTCCAGGCATCGTAAATCGATTCTCTTCGTTAGGATTTGGCATTTAGTCTTGCCTTATCCGGTTATACTCCTAAGACGATCTTCATATTTTGAAGGTTTTAGAAATAGGCCAGATAGGTTAATTAATTGTTAATCCGACCTTTTCCTCCTGCTTTTTTTAAGAACTGCGAATTTCCCCTCCTTTAGGAGAGGCTAGGGGAGATTTATTCCTGTTTCCGGAATGCCTTAATAACTGCCTCCAGCTTTCCATTCAAAATTGTTTCCAAATCGTGCCAACTTTTACCAAGGCGATGATCGGTAATGCGATTTTGGGCAAAATTATAAGTCCGGATTTTTTCCGAGCGGTCAGCGGTGCCAATCTGATCTCGCCGTTCCTGACTTAATTGTGACATTTGTTGTTGGTTAGCTCGCTCATAAAGTTTAGCCCGCAAAATTTCCATAGCAATTTCTTTATTCTGTGGCTGAGATCTTTCAGTTTGAGAAAAGACAACGATATTGCTGGGCAAATGAGTCACCCGGATAGCAGTTGATCTTTTATTAACGTTTTGTCCGCCCGGGCCAGAGGAGCGCGCCATATCAATTTTTAGGTCTTGCGGGTTGATTTTGATTTCAGTCGCTTCGATTTTTGGTAAGATAGCCACCGAAGCGGTGGAAGTATGAATTCGGCCATTCTTTTCAGTCTTGGGCACACGTTGCACCCGGTGAACACCACTTTCATTTTGAAGTTGGCCGTAAACCTCCGGACCATTAATTTCCACGACGATTTCTTTAATGCCGCCGAGCGACGTTAAGCTTTTGTCTATAATAGAAAAACCCCAATTTTGAGATTGGGCGTATTTGGTATACATCCGGAACAGGTCAGCGGCAAAGATAGCTGCTTCTTCTCCGCCAGCCCCAGCTCGGATTTCCAGAATAATTCCCTTGCTTCTGGGTATTTGCATTTTACTTGCCCCGTTATAAATTATTTATTAAACCAATTGCAGAAAACGAGTATATAACAGGAATATATTATTAGAAAATTAATAAATTCTCCGATAATTTTTTTACGGGGTTTTTACCGTTTGTTCTTTTTGATGCGCTCTTTTTTTGCGGCTTTTTTGCCAGCGAGATCTTTCTTTTGAGAGTCCATTTTACGAAATCGTTCAACGCGGCCGGCCGTATCAATCAATTTTTCTTTGCCGGTATAAAAAGGATGGCAAGCTGAACAGATTTCAACGTGAAGCTCCGGTTTGGTTGAGCCGCTTTGAAAAACATTACCACAGGCGCAAGTAACTTTGATATTTTCGTAATACTTAGGATGGATGTCTTTTTTCATAAAATAGTATTAAAGCCCTTTATTGTTACGCTTTTTATTCTATCACAGAAATTTAATTTGGCAAGCCGAAGGTAGTTTCTTTGAGAGCTAATATGGTTACGCCTATTGACCCGGAGGCGTTTTATAGGTAAGCTAGGAGAAGCCCTGAAGTGGGTTTAATTTTTTTAAAACTTTAATATATAATATAAAATATGACCGAAAAGACCGCAGCCGACATTAAAAAGGATGTGATTTTGCCCTCGGCGCAAGAATTGCTGGAAGCGGGTGTCCATTTTGGACACAAGACTTCTCGCTGGCATCCCAAGATGGAACAGTATATTTTTTCCGCTAGAAATAGCATCCATGTTTTTGACTTGGAAAAAACATCAAAAAAACTAGAAGAAGCCATTAATTTTTTAACAAGAATAGCCAGTCATGGCGGCTTAATCGTTTTTGTGGGAACGAAACCGGCGGCACGGGCGATTATTAAATCAGCAGCCTTGGAAATCGGAACACCCTTTGTTTCTGATCGCTGGATTGGCGGGACTTTGACTAATTTTAAAACGATTAATAAGCGGATTCAATATTTAACCAGCTTGGAGGAACAGCAAAAAACCGGTCAATGGGATAAGTTTACCAAGAAAGAGCAATTGCAGTTACGAAAGAAAATGGAGAAACTTCAAATGCGTTTTCAAGGCGTCAGGAATTTAATTAAATTGCCAGAGGCGCTGTTTGCCACCGATGTTAAGGCCGACAATATCGCCATCAGAGAAGCGAAAAAAATTAAAATTCCGGTGGTGGCTATTTGTGACACAAATATGAATCCGGGTTTGGTTGACTACGTTATTCCGGCTAACGATGATGCCTCTTCTTCTTTGAAAATTATTGTTGACACGATTGCGGCTAATCTTAAAAATGCCAAGAAGGTGGTGGAAGCAGAAACAGCTCAGCCAGCTAAATAATTAAAGTGAAATAATATCTATGATTTCAGCTGAAGCCGTAAAAAAATTAAGAGAGAAAACCGGCGCTTCCATGATGGAATGTAAAAAAGCGTTAGAGGAGGCCAATGGGAACGAAACAGCGGCCGAAGAAATTTTGCGCAAACGAGGCGGTGAAATCGCCGAAAAAAAATCAGAACGTCAGACCAAAACCGGAGCGATTGACGCCTACGTGCACGCCAATCAGAAGATAGGAGTTTTATTGCAACTTGATTGTGAAAGCGACTTTGTCGCGCGGAACGAGAATTTTAAAGCTTTATCTCACGACCTTTGTCTGCATATTGCGGCGCTAAATCCAAATAACAATGAAGATCTTTTGGCCCAGCCGTTTATTAAAGATCCAGCCAAAACAGTTCAAAATTTAATCAACGAAGCAATCAGCAAATTAGGAGAAAATATTAAACTGAATAAATTTACTAGGTTTGAACTCTAATTTATGTCTTGGTTAATTATTATCGGTTCTATTTTGTGTGGGGGAGGGATACTAGGCATCTTATTTTTGATTGCCAGAAAAATGCCAACGCTGGCTAAATTGTCGGAAATGCCTCAGCCGGTTATTAAAGAAAAGTTTTTTGAAAATTTTACAATGCGGTTAAAAGAAATAAAATACTCAACTTATCGGCCGTTAATTCTGGGTTGGTTAGAAAAAAATCTTCGGAAATTTCATCTGTTAATTCTGAAAATGGATAATTTTTTTGTTAAGTGGATAAAATCTTCACGGGAAAGATCAGAGATTTGGACAGTTCGCTCGCGAGCCTTTTTGGAACACCGGCGGATAAAGAGGCGAGAAAAAGCGCAATTATTAGAAAAATTAGATAAGGTGGAAGTTTCTGAAACCTTAGAAAAAATAACTCAAGAGGTGGTCAAGGATGAAGACAAGGCGCTGACCGAAAAAATTGAGAGTGTCATTGAGAATAATGAAAAGCCAGCTGTTATTGAGGCTCCGGTTGAAGTAACCGCGATAGAGCAAAATCAAGCAGAAGAGTCGCCAACTGAAGAAGCGCCGACTGAAGACGAAAAAAAATACATTGATGTAATCGCTAAAAACCCGAAAGACGTTGATGCCTATCGGGCTTTGGGGTTCATCTATCTTGAACAAAAAAATTATAGCAACGCCCGGGCCTGTTTCCGGCGAGTATTAAAAAAACGGCCAGAAGATGAAGGTGTAAAAAAGAAGTTGGAAGAAATAAGAGGATTGCGGAGTGCTAAAAAACAGTCAGAAGGAGAGCTAGCAGAATAATCGTCATCTGGCCACCTTAGCTTAGCTTGCCCCGCCATCTTTTGCCAGCGTAGCTCCCCGTAAAATCGCCTGCGGCAATTACGGGGCAAGCAGTCGGTACCTGCCTGCCGGCAGGCAGGGAGCAATGCTTTTGCCTGCCCCGTTAAATCTTGCCAGAGTAGCTCAATGGTAGAGCAATGCTTTTGTAAAGCATAGGTTGTGAGTTCGATCCTCACCTCTGGCTCCGGGCAATTTAACGGGGTAAATAGGTCGCCCCGCATTTGCGGGGCCTCTGGCTCAGCTAGCTATAAAGAGTTCATATTTACGGAGCTGCTGGCTTATAGGGCTTATTTGTAAGCCTTTTTATTTTGACAATCCGGCTCAAAATGTTAAAATTTTTCTATAGAAACCAGGGGTGGCAGAACGGCCCCAGCAGTTGCGGGGCGGGTTGATGCGGCGGTCTGTAACCCGGCTGTGGCCGGGGCGACTCCTGCCCCCTTTTTGTTTTATTTATGTTTACGTTTTATGTATTACGAAGTAAAAAAGATGGTAAACTTTATTTGGGCTCAACGAAAGATTTTAAAAGAAGGTTTAATGAACACGGTCTTGGTTCAGTAAAGTCGACAAAAAACAGAAGGCCGCTAGGGCTTGTTTATAAAGAAGAATGGTCCACAAAAAAAGAAGCAATGACGCGAGAGCGATATTTTAAAAGTGGAGGAAGGGCGCGTGGTATTCTTAAAAATTTAATTCAACAACAAAATAATTTCCAGGGGTGGCAGAACGGTTGATGCGGCGGTCTGTAAAACCGCTTTAAGTAGGTTCGACTCCTACCCCCTGGACAATGTAGGACACTTAGAATATTTAGAGATCGAATCAAACGGGCTTTTTAGCTCAAATTCAAGGTTTTCGCCGCTTAAAAGGCAGTTCTGAAGTAAAAAATTCAGCAATTGCCTTTTTTCGTTTGGTTCCGAACTTTCAAATATATCGCAAGCCCGTTGAGCTAAGCTTAATACCTTATTTGCCGTTAAATAAAAGTTTTCGTCAGCGTTAGTGTGATCTTCAATCTGTAAAAGTATATCCTGCTGTTTTTCTTTAAGTTCTTTTAATTTTTTGTCATACTCATCCTTTGTAATACTTCCGTCTAACCGCAAATCTAAAAGATTATCGATTCGTTGTTGATGTTTGCGATATTCATCGTTAAGGCCGTCCAATGCCAAATTATGATAGACAATTTTAGATTCATTCAGTTTTTTAAGTTTTTCCGTTAAGTCATTTATCCGCTTTTCTCCCAACTGAAGACTTTTTAAAACCCTATAAATCGGGTTAAGCAGTTTTTCTTCCCTTATCCATATTCGTTTGCAAGCGCCTTTAAAATTTTTACAGCTGTAGTAGACATATTTACCTTTTGCTATCTCTCCCGTAATTGTGCCGCCGCATTTAGCGCATTTTATCAGGCCGCGCAAAGCGAAAGGCTTGGCGGCGTATTTAAACGGCTTCTTAGCCCATCCAAGGCGCACAGCTTCGGCTTTTTTGAATATATCCTCATTGATCAGTAATTTGTATTTATGCGGGTATAATTTGTTTTTGATTCGCATTATCCCATAATAGAAAGGGTTTTTAAGGATATGCTCTATCATACTTGAAGCGATAGGTTTTCCCTGCGTGCTTTTAAAGCCGTCTTTTTTAAGCTTCTCGGCTAAGGTTCGGATTGAATTGTTGCCTTGCGCATATAAATAAAATATCTGCTGAATGAAATGTGCCCGTTCTGGATCGGGGAGTATATCTTTGTTGCCGTTCTTGTCTGCAATATTTAAATACCCAATCGGCGCTTTGCCGATCCATTCGCCATTTCGCTTTTTTTGTTCATATGCTCGTTTGATGTTATCGCTTATGGCATCCGAATAATATTTAGCCAGCCCCAAATTTATGCCGAAATGGAATTTTTCAGCGGCGGAAATATGCGGCGTTATAACGAGATTATCCGAAACAAAATGCAGTTCAACTTGATCGGCCATCGCCAAGTCGTAAAGACGGGCAACTCTTTTATCAAAAACATTGCGGGAAAACCGGTCAACTTTATCAAAGCAAACGACCATCTTTTCTTTGGTAGAATTAAGATATTCTAAAATTTTATCAAAATCATCCCGTTTAGTTTTGTAAGCGCTTTCGTCAAAGCTATATTTTTTGGCAATCTGAAAACCTTTCTGTCTACAATAATTTTCAAGGCGTGCAACTTGAGCCGGTAGGGAATTACCGGCTTCTTTTTGTTCTTCGGTTGATACTCGTGAGACGTTTATTGCTTTCATATAA
>CAZYIG010000018.1:0-10477 GCA_964647205.1 uncultured Candidatus Saccharibacteria bacterium
AAAAGATTTTTTAAACATTCAAACTAATTCTGAAAACAAAAAAATAAAAATAATAATTACCGACATGCTTGGCAGAAATGTGAAGAATATTGAAAACACAGAAGGCACAAATAATTTAAAAATTAATATTTATCTATTATGTCAATACAATTATTTTCACTAATTGCTAGTCTAGCTTCCATCGCCTTCGCTCTATATCTGGGCTGGAAGATAATGAAATATCCAGCCGGAGAGGGGAAGATGATGGAAATCTCTCAAGCCATCAGTGAAGGAGCGAAAGCTTATTTAACTCGGCAATACAAAACCGTAGCGGTGGTGGCTTTAATAATCTCCGTCGCTTTGTTTTTTGGTTTTAACTACAACTGGAAAATGGTGATTGGCTTTTTAACTGGAGCCGTAGCTTCAGCCTTGGCTGGTTTTATCGGTATGAATGTGGCGGTCCGGGCGAACGTTAGGACAGCTGAAGCAGCCAAGACCGGTTTGAAAAAAGCGTTAGCCGTTGCTTTCGAGGGCGGCATGGTTACTGGTTTATTGGTGGTTGGACTAGGTCTTTTATCGGTTTCTGCTTTCTATTGGTTCACCGGAGATATAAAAGCACTTGTTGCCTTGGGCTTTGGTGGTAGCTTGATTTCTGTTTTTGCGAGGCTTGGCGGCGGGATTTTTACTAAAGGAGCGGATGTGGGTGCGGATTTAGTTGGTAAAGTAGAAGCCGGCATTCCTGAAGATGATCCAAGAAATCCAGCCGTTATTGCCGATAACGTCGGCGATAATGTCGGTGATTGTGCCGGCATGGCCGCCGATTTATTTGAAACCTACGCGGTCACGGCGATTGCGGTGATGATTTTAGGTAATCTACTTTTCCCGGGATTTTCTAACGCGATTTTATTGCCCTTGGCCTTGGGCTCGGTTTCAATCATCGCTTCAATCTTGGGTTTTTTCTTTGTGAAACTTGGCAAAAAAGAAAATATTATGGGTGCATTGTATAAAGGATTAGCCGCCTCAGGAATTTTAGCCGCAATTGGTTTTTATCCAGTCATTCAGGCTTTAACTAAAAATGTCGTTAATAATTCTTTTAGTTTTTGGCCGTTTTATTTTTCTTCGTTGGTTGGCTTGGTAGTCACGGCTGGAATGGTTATTATTACGGAATATTATACTTCTAAAAGTTTCGCGCCGGTTAAATCAATCGCGCAAGCCTCAACGACCGGCCACGGCACTAATATGATTATGGGGCTGGCCGTCTCAATGCAATCAACTGTCGCGCCAGTAATTTTAATTTGTGTCGGTATCTGGGCTTCTTATGGGTTGGCTGGAATTTATGGCGTAGCACTAGCCGCGATGAGCATGTTATCAATGGCGGGTATTGTTGTCGCCATTGATTCTTTTGGTCCAATTACCGATAACGCCGGTGGTATCGCGGAAATGGCAGGACTGGCACCGGAAGTTCGTAAGGTAACCGATGCGCTGGACGCGGTGGGGAATACTACCAAAGCCGTAACTAAGGGCTACGCCATTGCTTCGGCTGGGCTGGCTGCTTTGGTTCTTTTTGCTTCTTACTCCCAAGAGTTGATTGACCTTGGCGGAAAAACAATCGCTTTCGACTTGAGTGATTCTAATGTTATTATCGGTTTATTTTTAGGCGGTCTTCTGCCTTATTGGTTTGGTTCACTGGCAATGCAAGCAGTTGGAAAGGCTGGGGCGGCGGTGGTCAATGAAGTTCGCCGGCAGTTTAAAGAAATTAAGGGAATTATGGATGGAACAGGCAAGCCGCAATATGGTGTTTGTGTTGATATCGTCACTAAATCCGCCATTCGTCAGATGGTTTTGCCAGCTTTGATTCCGGTGGTCGCGCCGATTGTGGTTGGTTTTTTGCTCGGACCAAAGGCGCTGGGTGGTTTGCTCGTTGGAACAATTGTAACGGGTATTTTTGTAGCGATTTCCATGACGAGCGGTGGCGGGGCTTGGGATAACGCGAAAAAATATATTGAAGAAGGAAATTTTGGTGGCAAGGGTTCATTCGCGCATCAGGCGGCCGTGACCGGTGATACAGTGGGAGATCCTTACAAAGACACAGCTGGTCCAGCTATTAACCCCATGATTAAAATCATTAATATAGTTGCGTTGCTATTGGTTTCATTTCTAGTTTAGTGGCGTTGTTTACCCCGTGGTCGCCGTAGGCGACTTTACGGGGTTGCTGGTTTCGTTTTTAGTTTAGTAATATGCGGGAGGACCTAAACACAAATACAAAAATTGCCATATTTAAGGGCAAAAAAATCCGAAAAACTCTTTATCAAAATGAATGGTGGTTTTCGATTGTGGATGTGGTTGAAGTGCTAACTGATAGCATAAATCCTAATGACTATTGGTATAAAATGAAAATTCGTGTAAGCGATGAAGAGAAATTTCAACTATCGACAATTTGTCGACAGTTGAAATTGGAAGCGCCGGATGGAAAAATGCGTGAAACCGACTGTGCTAACACCGAGGGGATGTTTCGTATTGTTCAATCGATTCCGTCGCCCAAAGCTGAACCGCTCAAGCGCTGGTTGGCCAAAGTCGGTTATGAAAGAATCCAAGAAATTGAAGATCCTGAATTGGCGACCAAGCGCACCAGAGTACTGTACAAGCTTAAAGGATATTCGGACGATTGGATAGAAAAAAGAATGCGTGGCATTGCGATTCGCGAAGAATTGACGGATGAGTGGCAAAAACGGGGAGCGAGAGAAAAAAGGGATTATGAAATTCTGACCGCGGAAATTTCCAAAGCGACTTTTGGGCTGATCCCTAAAGAATACAAAAAATTGAAAGGGCTAAGGCGGGAAAATCTACGCGACCATATGAACGATTTTGAGTTAATCTTTACAATGCTGGGCGAACGCGCCACCACCGAAATTCATCGCGTGGAAGATTCCCGTGGCGTGCCAAAATTAAAAAGTGACGCTAAGGCCGGCGGCAACATTGCCGGCGGCGCGCGTAAAAAATTGGAAAAACGCCTGCGCCGAACGGTGATAACCAGAAATAATTATTTAAAAAATCCGGAGGGGAGGAAGTTGGTTAAGTAAAAGTTAAATCCCTCCTAACCTCCCTTTAAAAAGGGAGGAACAGAATTTGCCCCTCCTTTTTAAAGGAGGGCTGGGGTAGAGTTAAAACCTTATGATTATCAAAGAAATAATACAAATTGGGAATCCCATCTTAAGTCGGAAATCTAAATTCGTGGCTAAAATTAACTCTGAAGAAACGCAAAGAGTTATCAAAAATTTGGTTGACTCGATGCGTCATCATAATTTGATAGGAATTGCAGCCTCTCAAATTGGTGAAAAGCTTAGGGTATTTGTGACGGAAGTGAGAAAAACGAAGTACCGTAATTTGAAAAAAGATAAGCTTAGAGCGTATATAAATCCCAAAATTGTTTGGTTGTCAAAAAAAGAAATAGTTATTTATGAGGGTTGCGGCAGCGTGGCTTATGCTAAACTTTTTGCCCCAGTTAAGCGGCCCGAAAAAATAATTATTGAAGCGCTTGATGAGAATGGCAATAAATTTAAGCTTGAAGCCGATGGAATGCTTGGCCGTGTAATCCAGCACGAATACGATCATCTTGACGGCATTGAATTTACTGAAAAAATACTGGATATGAGAATGATTATGAGCAGTGAGGAGTATAAAAAGAAAATAGCCTTGAAGAAGTAAAAAAGTTTATTTAGAAGAATAAAAAGAAAAAATCTGGATTCCGGCTCAAAGCCGGAATGATAGAAAAGAATAATAGTTTGCCCTTCGACAGGCTCAGGGTATAATTTTTTTCAAAAATTATGAAAGTAGATATCAAAAAACTCCCCAAATCAGAAATTGAAATGCTAATTGAATTTGATGCCCAGGAATGGGGCAAGTTTGTTGATCAGGCCGTTCAGCAATTATCTAAAGAAATAAAAGTTGAGGGCTTTCGGCCAGGGAATGCGCCGCGCCAGCTCTTGGAACAAAAAATTGGTCAGGGAAAAATTTTGGAACAGGCGGCTGATTTGGCGGTTCGTCAGGGATATATAAAAGCGATTAAAGAAAATAATGTTGACGTGATTGGCCAGCCGGAGAACCATGTTTTAAAAGTAGCCCAGGGCAATCCATTTGAATTTAAAGTCAAAACCGCCGTTTTGCCGGAGATTACGTTGGCGGATTACAAAGAAATTGCTAAAGCCGATAAGCCAAAAAAGAAAGACGAAATAAAAGTAACCGAAAAAGAAGCGGAAGAATCTTTAACTTGGCTGCAAAAATCGCGGACTAAATACGTGACTGTTTTGCGGCCGATTCAAAAAGGGGATCGGGCGGAATTAAACTTTACGGCTAAAAAAGGAGACCAAATAATTGAAGGCGGGAAAAGCGAGAATCATCCGGTGCTGGTGGGTGAGGGTAAGTTTGTGCCGGGCTTTGAGGATCAGTTAATTGGTCTTAAAGAAAACGAGGAAAAAAAGTTTAGCTTAGTTTTTCCGGAAGACTATAAGCCGGCCGACTTATCCGGTCAGCTAATTGATTTTGAAATTAAGGTTAAATTGGTTCAAGAGCCGCAAGTGCCGGAGCTTAATGACGAGTTCGCTAAAAACGTGGGCAATTTTGAAAATTTAGCTAAACTGAAGGAGACTTTGTCAGATAATCTAGCGGCGGAGAAAGAGCACAAAGAAAAAGATGTTTGGCGGGCTAAAATTCTGGAAAAGATTGCCAAAAAATCAACCATGGAATTACCCGAAGTTTTGGTTAAAACCGAACTGGACCGGATGATTGAAGAATTCAAAAATAACGTAATGCAGATGGGGCTGGATTTTGGTGATTATCTGAAAAAGCTCAAAAAAACAGAAGAAGAACTCAAGAAAGAGTGGGAAATAAAAGCTGGAGAACGGTCTCGGGCCGGCTTGGTTTTGAGTGAAATTGCTAAGCGGGAAATGGTGGCCGTGGCCGAGCAAGAAATAGATGCCGAGATTACCAACATGGTTAAGCATTACCCTGATTGGGAAGCGGTGAAAGCGCAAATTGACATGGGGCAACTCAAAGAATATACTAAGGGAAGGCTTAAGAACGAGAAAGTATTCGAACTTTTAGAGAAGATGTAGCTTTATAATTTGTGGCTGTTTTTAGGAAATTTTGTTAGTTAATGACAAATTTCCAATGACTAATGTCAAATTTGGATTTTGGGTTTTGTCATTGATTCGTCATTCGTCATTAGGATTTTGTCATTTTAGTGAATATTTTTTGTCTTTTTCTGTATCATTAGAAAATATGTTTATCTAATGATGTGGAAAATAGCATAAAATATAAATCATTTAATTCAAGAGGTTTGAGTTTGATCATTTATGAATTTGATTCCGACAGTCATCGAAAAATCACCCCAAGGAGAGCGCGCTTACGATATTTATTCGCGGCTTTTAAAAGAGCGGATAATATTTTTGGGCGGCGAAATTGACGACGAAGTCGCCAATGCCGTGATTGCGCAACTTCTGTTTTTGGACTCGCAAGATCCCAAAAAAGATATTCAGCTTTACATAAATAGCCCCGGCGGGTCAGTGACGGCCGGCATGGCGATTTATGATACGATGCAATACGTGAAATCAGACGTTTCAACTATCTGCATTGGCCTTGCGGCTTCAATGGGGGCGGTGTTACTATCTGCCGGAAGTAAAGGAAAGCGTTATATTTTGCCAAACTCTGAAGTCATGCTTCATCAAGTGATGGGCGGGGCCAGGGGACAGGCGGTGGACATTGCCATCGCTGCCAAACAGATTATCAAGACCAAGGATCGCTTAAATCAAATTTTGGCCAAACATACCGGTCAAGAAATGAAGCAGGTTGAAAAGGACGCAGACCGAGATTTTTTCATGTCGGCGGAAGAGGCCAAATCCTACGGCGTGGTTGATAAGATTCTCAAGAAGGCAATTTAGCGGCCCGCTGCCGAAATTGTGCTGGCCTTTTGGCGAGCAGTCCCGAGGGGGACGTGGATACAATTTCGGAAAAGTGACTCGTCTCAAAGTCGGGAAATATCGGCACGGGGACGTCAAATTCTTAGATGGTTGAGACTCGCCTGTCACAACCATATGGAAACAAGTACTCTACTTATAATAACCGGGGTCATCACTTTAGTGATGGGCTTATTTTTTGGTTATATTACCCGCCAAAGCATAGCCAGAAAACAAGCTGGCAGTCTGGAAGCTCGGCTGGGAAAAATGACTGAAGAAGCTAAGCATGAAGCTAAGAATGTTGTTATTGAAGCCAAGGACAAGGCAATCAAGATTCTGGAAGAAGCCAAGCGTGAACAAAAAGAAAGAGAGCAGCAAATTATGCGTCTGGAAGACCGGCTGGAAAGAAAAGAACAAGTGCTGGACACAAAAACACAGGACTTAGAAAAGCAACACGCGGAAATTCTAGAAAAAGCGGAAAAAATTAAAGAAATAAAAGAACAGATATCTCATGTTCAAGAACAAAAATTAGCAGAATTGGAAAAAATTTCCAAATTGAGCCAAGGTGAAGCAAAAGAAGAATTGTTAAAGCAAGTGGAAAAAGAATTTAGCAATGACCTGATGGAAAGAATTGATAAATTAGAGAAAGAAGGAAAAGATGAGCTGGAAAAGAAAGCTAAAAATATTTTAACCTACGCGATGCAGCGCTATTCTGCTTCACAGTCAGCTGAAGTGACGACTAGCTCCATCGCCTTGCCATCGGACGAGCTCAAGGGAAGGATTATCGGTAAAGAAGGCCGGAATATTAAAACTCTAGAAAAATTAACCGGAGTAGAAGTAATTGTTGATGATACGCCGGGCGCGATTATTATCTCCGCTTTTGATCCAATCCGTCGGCAGATTGCCAAAATGGCGCTGGAAAAATTAATGTCTGATGGCCGGATCCAGCCGGCGAGAATTGAAGAAGCGGTTGAAAAAGCGAAAGAGGAAATTGGCGAAAAAATTGCTGAAGCTGGTAAGGCGGCAGCTTTTGATACGGGCGTAGCGGGGCTTGATCCTAAGCTTGTCCGGATTTTAGGCCGGTTAAGTTTCAGGACCAGTTATGGCCAGAATGTTCTATTACATTCGCTTGAGGTGGCTCATTTGGCCGCTTCAATTGCGGCTGAAGTTGGGGCGGATGTTAATTTAGTTAAAAAAGCCGGTTTACTGCATGATATTGGCAAGGCGGTTACTCATGAGGTGCAAGGGTCGCACGTGGAAATTGGAAAAATGATTTTGCAGAAATTTAATATCAGCGAAGACATTATCAAGGCGATGCAATCGCACCACGAAGAGTATCCTTACGAATCAATTGAAGCGGTAATCGTTCAGGTAGCGGATCAAATTTCGGGAGCGCGGCCGGGCGCCAGAAAAGACACGCTGGAAGCTTATCTGAAGCGCTTGGAAGAATTAGAAAAAGTGGCTAATTCTTTTGAAGGAGTAGAAAAATCTTACGCTATTCAGGCGGGCCGGGAAATCAGAGTTTTTGTTCAGCCGGAAAAAATGGATGACATGCAAGCTAAACGCATGGCTAAGCAAATCGCTGAGAAGGTTCATCAGGAATTACAATACCCGGGTGAAATTAAAGTGACGGTAATCCGGGAGATGCGGGCGATTGAGTATGCCCGATAAAAGTTTTACTCGGCATTATGTTTCAAAAGCGTGAAATTTTTCCCAGCGATAAAAATTTCACTCGCCAAAATTGTTCGCTCGTCCCCGCAAAGCGGGGACACCGTGCTCGCTCACAATTTTGAGCGTTTTGAAATCATAATACCTCGTTCATTATTGGCAGAATAAATCTAGAAAAATTAATGAAAATATTATTTTTTGGTGATATTGTGGGCCAGCCGGCGAGGCAGGCCTTAAAGAAAATTATGCCACAGCTTAAAAAAGAGCTGGCGCCGGATTTAGTTTTGGCGAACGCGGAAAACGTGGCTCATGGCCAAGGCATATCGCAAAAAGCGTTGGAAGAGCTGTCAATTATTGGCTTTGATTATTTAACAACCGGCGACCACGCTTATGTTTTGTCAGAAAGCGAACAAATTTTGTCTGATAAAAAACAGCCAATTTTGCGGCCATTGAACTGGCCGGGAAGTGTGGCGGGGCGAGGTTTTGAACTTATAACCGTGGGAACGCGGCGATTACTGCTGGTTAATTTAATCGGCCGAGTTTTTATGAAGCATGATTTTGACGATCCATTTAAAAAAATTGAAGAACTATTGGATGATTATTCCTTAAAAGGCAAAGAGCAGGGGAGCGAGGCGGTGGACGCGATCATAATTGATTTTCACGCTGAAGCGACTTCGGAAAAAGCAGGCCTAGCCTGGTTTCTAGACGGCCGAGTTTCGGCGGTGCTGGGAACTCATACGCACGTGCCAACGGCTGATGAAAAGATATTGCCTGGCGGCACCGGTTTTATCTCGGATCTTGGTATGGTTGGGACACAGGATTCGGTTTTAGGTGCCAATAAAGATATCGTGATTAAAAGATTTCTTACTCAGCGGAGTTTTAAAATGGAAACAGCACAAGGCGCGGTGGTTGAGATTAATGGTGTCTGGCTGGAAACGGACGATAAAACCGGTTTAGTAAAAAAAATAGAAAGAATAAGACGACTGGTGGATTCAGAGTAAAATAGTAAATATTTGCTTGAATAAAGGGTTTAACAGTTGCTAAGATTCTGGCAAAGAGTTAAAATAGAACAAAAGGAGGAAAAATAAAAGGTCGAACGAAAGCATCAAACATTTTAACATCCTAACATTTTAGCAGACACAATGTATTAGCGAATTATCATTTGGCTAATATATTTAGATGTTAATATGTTATTTTGAACTATGAACAAAGATCAAATGATTGAAGTTGTCGCGGCTAAGTGTGGTTTGTCAAAAAAACAAACTGATGAATGCTTGGAAACGATTTTAGAAAATATTACGAAAGCCCTGCAGAAAGATGATAAGGTTGTCTTCACCGGTTTTGGCGCGTTTGTGGCGGCTAAAAGAAAAGCCCGTCAGGGAGTTAATCCTAAGACCGGCGCTAAAATTCAAATCCCGGCCATGACGGTGCCAAAATTCCGAGCAGGCAAGGCTTTGAAAGACGCCGTCCGATAAGCTTTCAAAAATGGACAAAAATAAAAAACCTCTTCCTCGGGGTTTTTTATTTTTTATTGGCGTGCCACGTGCGTAAAGCATCGTGGGTGCCCACGCACCTTTACAGTGATGGTGATTCGCTGATTGGCGAAGAAACATTTTACGTGGAGCGGGTGAACGGAATCGGACCGTCGTGTCTTGCTTGGCAAGCAAGTGCACTACCACTGTGCTACACCCGCTTATTTTATTTGAGCTTCATTTATTATACCCTGAACCCAGCCCTTAACCTTGCAAGCAGATTCGGTATCGCCGGCTGTTAGGTGTAATGTTCCGTAGGGAAGAGTATTGATTTGTCTTTTTCTTTTGCTCGCGCGGCTTATTTGAAATTGAGGCGTATAAAAGTTTTTCCTTGGAAGCTTTGTTATTTTTGACCAAAATCCGATAACTTTTTTATAATCCATTCGTGGATAAATATGAGCTCGAGCTTTAATCTTCCTATCGGTTAGATGGCAAATTTCTCGGAGAAACCGCATCATTATTTTAATAATTTCCGGATCGGAATTACAAAATCTTATATGATTTCTTTGCTTTTTTCCTCCTTCGGCCCAAAATAGCGCTGAGCCGATTTGTTTAAGATTTATATTTTTTATTTCTTCAGCGGCTTTTTGCTTCGCATTATCTCTTATCTTTTTTGCTTCAGTAATTCTTCTTTCAATAAAAATTTTGTTGCCTTTTCTCCATTTCGCATAAGCTCTTTTTTGCATCCGTATTTTCTCTTTTTCCGGTATGATTACATCTTTCAGCCAATAAGAAAGGGTTCCCTTGGGGATATTATAAATAGCCCTTATTTCGCTATAAGTTTTTCCATTCTTTCTTAAACTAATGATCAGGGGTTTTAGTCCCTTAGCTGAACTCATAGGCTATTTTATTTAATAATAGCAATGGTGTTCAATTATTGTCAATGTGCGTAATTGTGCCGGGGCTCGGAGTTGCACCGAGATCTCAGCTTTTTCAGAGCCGCGCCGTCACTGCGTTGGCTACCCCGGCGAATTAATTAATAATAACTGATTTTTTTCTCTAAATCAAGCTGAAAATGTGGGCGATGTAGGGATTGAATCCCGTAAAGTCGCCTACGGCGACCACGGGACAGGCCTACAGCCTATTCCGCTAGATTCGGGTGTCTCTATTGTACCAAGTTAGAACCTATTTTCAAAACAAAGTGAGGTAATGAATTCCGTCACGGCACATCGTCCGCTACGAGACACTGCGGAAGCAGTGTCTCTCCGCTACCGCTGTTCCGTTCCGCCCTCGCCTCGCCACCACGCATTCTTTTTTGTGTTCCGCCGATTCAGTTTCTTTTTTTCGGTATGGTGGTGGCGAGAGCGAGGTCGGGTTTCTCCTAAGGGAGAAACTGACGGAATTCAA
>CAZYIG010000019.1:0-10369 GCA_964647205.1 uncultured Candidatus Saccharibacteria bacterium
GACATAATAATAAATAATTTTCAATTTTCCACCCTTCGGGTGGTCACCCGCAGGGTGACAATAACCAATTTTCAATGAATTTTCAATGATTAAATTTTCAAATGGGACAAATGCTAAGAATTAAATCCCTCCCAACCTCCCTTTAAAAAGGGAGAAAAATTCTAAGCTCATTTCTCTTGATTAAAGACGAAAAATTTATAAAATAAAAAGTTGCAGAAAGCTAGGATGAATCCGACGATAATCTGGGAAAACATATACCAGATGTGTAAAATATCTACTAAAAAATACATTAACAGGACATTAAAGCCTAGGCCGAAGCCGGCGATACAGGCATAGATTACTAGTTGTCTGTTAATTTGATCTTTGCGACTATCGCGGAAAGTCCAGAATTTTTGCAGAAAGAAGCTGACGAAAAAAGAAATAACGTAAGACAGCATCGTTGAAAAAAGATACCAGATTGCTAAATAATCGGTTAGGACATACAAAAGAATTAAGTTGACAGTTGCTGCTGTTCCACCGGAAATTACGTATCGGGCGAGTTGTTTGAAATGATGCCAATTTTTGAAAAAGAATGAGGACATTATGATAAATAATTTTCAATTTTAAATTTTAAATTTTAATTGAATTTTAAGTGAATAAGTTTTTTTAATGACAAATTTCCCCGCCTGCCATCGCCTGCGGCTCAGGCCGTTGGCGGGCACGGCAATGACAAATGACAAATTAATGACTAATGATTAAATGTCAAATTGTAAAAGTAATTTTATTAAATATTTCTTCCATCTGTTTTACGATGATATTCCAATTATATTTTTCTGCTACCAGCTTTTTGCCATTTGTAATTAATTTTTGACGTAAAGTTTCGTCCGCCAACAGTAATTTTATTTTCTCGGCGATGCTTTGAGGATTTTGAGCTTCGCAAAATAGACCGGTTTCGCCATCTACAAGGAAATCGGGAATGCCACCAACTCTGGTGCCGATTATTGGCACGCCGGCGGCCATGGCTTCTAAAAAGGCGCTACCCAGGCCTTCGGAGAGAGAAGGACGGATGAAGATGTCGGAAGCGGCTAAATACTTTGGCGCGTCATCGGGAGGAATAGAACCTAGTAGAAAAGCCCTTTTCCCCAATGACGAATGACAAATGACGAATGACAAATGGGTTCTTTCCTCTCCATCGCCAATGATTAACAATTTAGCGTTTGGCGCATAGCCATTAGCTAATAGCAATGCGAATCCATCAATTAAGTCCCCTACTCCATTTTTTTTAACCAGTCGGGAAACCGTAATAATAACTTTTTCATCTGGTTTAATATTTAATTCTTCCTTTAACTTTTGATTATTGTTTCTTGTGTCTTGGAATTTAGCAATATCAACACCATTTGGTACGACTTCAATTGGACATTTGGCGCCCATGTCTTTAGCCCAATTGGCCAAAAAATTACTAATCGCTTGAATATAGTCAGCTCGCTTAAAAATTTGCGCGAACCAACTGCCAAAAATTCCCGCTCGCTTTTTTATGTGCTCCAGCGAATCGCCTTCTTGCAAAGTTAATAAAAATGGCACCGCGGGATTTTTCTTTTTAAAAAACATCGCTGAAAAACCGCCAAAAGAGGCCATAATCGCCCAAATGGCATCGTAATTATTTTTTTTATGTATTTTAGCGGCAAAGCAGTGGCCGAATAAGGCCAAATAATATTTATCCAAAAAACAGCCGCAACCAAGACGATAAATATTTACTTGGCCGATTTTTTCATATTTAGGCAATTCTTTTTTTATCCGCGCGCAAATCAGATCAAAAGTAAAATTACCACCAAGGCGATTGGTGATTTCTTTAATAGCAATTTCGGCGCCACCGATCATTGGCAGATAGGCCGTAGAAAAGATTAATATTTTTTTCATAAATACTTATCTCCCTCCTTTTTAAAGGAGGGCTGGGGGTGGATTTTTTATCTTTTGATAAACTGATTCCACCACATTATCTATATTTTTCAAAATATCTAAATTCGTAAATCTGACTACTCTTAACCCAATTTTCCGAAAATATTCATCTCTCGTCCTATCTTTTAAAATGTTTTCTTTTTCGTAATGCTGTCCACCATCAATTTCAATAATAAGTTTAGCTTTATCACAATAAAAGTCAGCGATATAACTTCCGATTGGTCTTTGACGATAAAACTGTAAATTACCAATCTGCTTTTTTCTTATTTTTCGCCACAGCAATTTTTCCGCATCAGTCAAATTGTCCCTTAATCGCCTGCCTAATAACTTTAAATTGCTGTTATATTTTAAAGGCATCTTTTTAAAAATTAAATCCCTCCTAACCTCCCTTTGAAAAGGGAGGGAAAATTAAATCTAAAATTGATTTAATTCCATTTCCATACTAAGATTAGCTTAAATAGAGCTAAAAGTAAAGATGAAAATTCTATACATTATTACCCAATCCGAGCTGGGCGGAGCGCAAAAAAATGTGCTGGATTTGGCGGTGGGATTGAAAAATAAGCATACGATATTAGTGGCGGCTGGTCCCGATGGCAATGGGCGGTTTTTTGAAGAATTACGGAAGAATCAAATTTTCTGCGTCCGGCTTAAATATTTACGCCGGGCAATTAATCCATATTTTGATCTACGAGGATTATTAGAGATTAAAAAACTCATTAAAAAAGAGCAACCGGATGTTTTGCATTTGCATAGTTCTAAAGCCGGGGTTTTGGGGTCGCTGGCAGGGTATTTGTGTTCAAAAAAGAAATCTAATGTTTTGTTATCCGATGACCGGAAACTAGATGCTTCAATATTTGGGTCATCGGATAACACTATGATGAAAATAATTTATACGGTTCATGGGGCGGTTTTTACCGCGGCCTTTTCGGCCATGGCGCAAAAGATATTTTTATGGCTGGAAAAATATACCGCTAGATTTAAAGATAAAATTATTTGCGTTTCAAATAATGATAAAAAATTGTGGCTGGAATATGAGGCGGCGGCGGAAAATAAGTTGGTGGTGATACATAATGGAATTGATGTGGGGAAAATAGGGTTTTTGGAGAAAGAAAACTCAAGAGAAAAATTATCCAAACTTCTCGATGTCAGACATCCCCGCCTGCCATCGGCTTCGCCCCCGCCCGACTCGCAAGCGAGAGCGTTGCGGGCAGGTCAGGCGATTGGCGGGCAGGCAAATTCCAATGACAAAAATTTGAAGATTGTTGGGACGATTGCAAATTTTTATCCGGAGAAAGGACTCGCCTATCTTATTAAAGCGGCTAAGATTATGAATAAAAATGCGATGGCGCCGGAAGCGATATTTGTGGTTATCGGCGAAGGACGAGAGCGAAAGATGCTAGGAAATATGATTAGAGAAAGAAATTTGGAAAATAGATTTTTTCTAGTTGGCGCAGTGCCGGATGCTGCTAAGTACTTAAAAGCTTTTGATGTTTTTGCTCTGCCTTCAATTAAAGAAGGCTTCCCGTATGTGTTGCTAGAAGCCATGTCGGCGGGCTTACCCGTTGTCTCTTCGCTGGTTGGCGGGACGCCGGAAATAATTAAAAATGGCGAGGATGGATTTTTGATTCTTTCTAAAAATCCCAAAATTCTGGCGGAAAGAATCGCGGATATTTTGGATAATCCGGAGCTGGCGGAAAAGCTATCGCGGAAAGCCGAAGAGAAAGTGAGGGAGTTTTCGGTGGAGAGAATGATTGCCGAGACAGAGAGGGTGTATTTGGAAAAATAGGATTATAACAAAAAACCGCTTCGAGAAAAGTGGTTTTTTGAATACAAAATTTCTAATTATTCTAATTTCTAATTACCTAATCAAATCCCAATTATCATTTAATGTAAAATGTAAATCTCATTATAATTTTCAAATCCCAATTTTCAATTTTCAATGAATTTTCAATTTCTATCTTCTCCCTCCTTTTTAAAGGAGGGGTGGGGGTGGATTTAAATTTCTCTGTAAATCTTATCTACCACGTTGTCGATGTTCTTTAAAATATCCAAATTTGTAAATCTCATCACCCTCAGGCCTAATTTTTTCAAGAGTTTATCTCTAATATCATCTTTTTTTATATTTAACTCTTCGTAATGCTGTCCGCCATCAATCTCAACGACTAATTTTGCTTTGTCGCAGTAAAAATCAACGACATAATTTCCAATTGGTTTTTGCCTATTAAATTGCATCCCCTTTATTTGCCTATTCCTTAATTTTGGCCAAAGCAGCTTTTCGGCATCAGTTAAATTGACTCTTAACTCTCTGCCTAATTTTTTTAATTTAGGATTATATCTTAATGGCATAAATCCCTCCTAACCTCCCTTTAAAAAGGGAGGAATAAAAATTGAAAATTTTTAAAGCCCTAAGCTTTTAATAAACTCCTCCGTTTCGGCTTGGTAGGAAGGGTCAATGGCGGCGGCGGCCAAAGCGGCCTCTTTAGCTTTTTGTTTTTCACCCAGCTGGGCGTAGAGAGCGGCGAGGCCGGCGTAGGGCTGGGCGCTTTTGGGAGAAGGCAAGGCAATCCACTCTTCGTAGAGAGAGATAACTTTTGGATAATCTTTCAGCCGCGTATAGATATTAATTTATTGCTGGAGATCTTCGCCTGAATAAGAATGACCCAGCTCAATCGCTTTTTTTATTTCCCGCTCACCCGCTTCTTTTTCCCCAACAGAAATCGCCATAATGCCATAATTCCAATGAGAAATCATCACCCTGTCGTTCAGGTCAATCGCCTTTTGAAATAAGGGCAAGACTTCGGCATTGCGCCCTTGATAAAGACGAATCTGGCCAAGAGTAAAATACAACTCTTGGCGCGTTGGGCTAAGTTTTAAAGCCTCTTGGATAATTAAATCGCTCTGCGATAGGTACGATGGATCTTGCTGGACAGCGATAAGATATAAGGTTCCCAGCATCATCATAAAACGAACATTTTGCGGTTCTTTTTCCAATGACTTTTTAAGGCCATCAATAGCAACGCTCAACATTTCTTTGTTTTCGGGCGGTAAATTATTACTAATCCCCGCTTGGCGAAGAATTGCTGTGGCCGCGTCTTGCGCCCGGCCGGCAATTTCCGGCAAGCCGAAAGTGCCAATGGCGTAAGCATCTTTAAATTTTGTCACCGCCTCCGCGGTCTGCCCTCTTTGAAGATAAGACAAAGCTTCTATGCCGGTTAGGCTGGCTGAAGCCGGTTTTAAATTGAAAGCGTAGCAAGAAAAAAATGCCGTTAAAGTTAATAAAGCAATAAATAAAAAATTCGGCTTAATCGGTTTTGCTAAAGGATCGTTCTCTTTCGTTTTAAAGCTTAAAAAAACAATAAAAGATAGGATGAAATAACTTAAAAGCAAGGTTACCTGGGTATCAAAAAGAAAAATATTTTGAATACCATAGGCCACTAGGATTACCATAAAAATTGCCATTTCAAAATATTTTATTTTTTCTTTTTTCCAGGCCTGCCAAAGAAACCAAAAAGCCAGAACAACGCAAAAAAGATACGCCGTCAGGCCAAGGATTCCTGTATGCACCAGAATATCAAAATAGGCGTTATGCGAGCGGTCAAACCATGATTCAACCGGGTAAAGATGCGGGTCATAGAACTTGTTAAAAACGACATTATAGTTTTCCGGTCCCCAACCAAAAATCGGCCGCTCCAGAAATCCTTGCCAGCTCATTTGCCAAGCCAGCAGACGCGTTTGAGCAGTTGCTTCTTTGATGTTAATGTGAGTAACACGGTTTAAAGTCGGACTGCTTTTGACAAAAGCCGAATCTCGGTTCAGCCAAATCATTCCGCCAATTAAAGAAAGAAAAACGAAAATGCCGACGGCATATTTTTTAATTCTTTCGGGCCGAGCAAAAGGCAATTGCGCCAAGTCTTTTTGCCGGGCAAAAATAAAAAATAAAAATAGAATAAAAAGACCCGCCAAAAAAGCCAGCGCCGCGCCGCGAGTTTGAGTCTCATACATCACAAATAAATTTACGACTATTACCAAGCCGTAAAAGAGCCGCCAAGCAACTGACTTTTTTTCCAGAAAAAGCCACAACGCGAAAAAAGCGTTAATCAACATATAGCCGGCCAAAAATGAAGCATTGCCGATGGTGCCGTCAAAACGCATCCCGCCAGAACTGGTAAACATTCCTGCCATCTGACCCAAGCCATAAAGCGCCTCTATAAAACTAGCGATAATGGAAACGTTGAAAAACGAATACCATTCTTCTTTAATTTTAAAAATATTAGCGGCTAAAAATAAAAAGCCGACATAATGCATAACTGAAATTACGCCGGCCATCCGTTCGTAATTTGACCAGAAACTATGATAGGCGTTAACGCCAAAAATGGCCGACAACACCATGACGCCAAAATAAATCAAAACTCCCCGCCAGAGCCAGGAAGAGCGCGGACGATAACACGGGTCAATAAAAATTAGATAAAGATACAAAGCAAAAATAATTTCAATAACAATTTGAAAAAAAGCCTGCTTGGGAAAGATGTAGGGAAAAATGAATTTACTGCCGACTATTAACGGCATAAAAAGCGAAGCGAAAAGACCGTATTTGATTAGGCTGAGGAGCCAGCCGGAAGACAAATTTTGTTTGATAGTTTTAGACATAGTCGATAAAATGACAAATTTCCAATTTCCAATGTCAAATAAAATCCCAAATCCAAATGTCAAAATAAATTCTTTTGGATTTTGAGCTTGGACATTGATTAGTCATTTGTCATTAGGATTTTGTCATTAAAAGATTATTTTCTTATTAACTCTAACTCGAATAAATTAAAAAATAAAATTTACTTTAATCTTTCTAAGTAAGTCCTAACTTCTTCCCCCATCTTAGCACCAATGGCTAGAGCTTGGTCAACTATATCTTGCGCTTTTTGGGGTTGACTGGATAGAGCGTAACCGGCGACCAGCAAAAGATAGGCGTCTTTTTTGTTGGGTGAAAGTTCGCGGACTTTTTGGGCTAACTGCAAGGATTGGTCAATTCTAGATTTGGCTTGGCCGGAAAAATAAAGATTGAGCCAAGACAGGGCGATATAATTTTTAGATTGATTTGGCGAGCGAGCGATTATTTTTGATAATTCTGCTGACGCTGTATTATAAAATTCTTCGTTTTGAGACAGGGTTGGATTTTGACTAATTTTATCAATATAATCTATTACGGTTTGATACGCAATCTCCGGCGAAGCAAAAGAATTGAGAGCTAAGGCGTTTTTGAGCAAAGGCGTTGCTTGCGTGGCTTCGCTGGCGAGTAAAGACAAGATTTGGTTGGCGTAATTGGCGGAAAGAAGAGGCTTGAGATTGTAGGAGTAAATGACAAATGACAAAATCCCAATGACAAAGAGTAAAAGAAGTTTTTTATATGATGGGAAATAAATCCCCCCTAACCCCCCTTTAAAAAAGGGGGAATTTTGTTTTTCTCCTCCCTTTGCAAAGGCCCGCTTCGACGAATCGAAGACGAGGCGAGGAGGCTGGCTCGCCTCGCCGAAGCCTCCAGCGTAGCGCAGGGAGAGATTTGAATCCGCAGAATAGATCATCCCAGATGAAGAGATGACTGCCAAAACAAAAAACAACATTAAATAAGAAACGAAGGAGTCAAAAATAAAGAGGTTCTGGACAAGATAAGCAATTAATAAAGAAATAAAAAAGAAGAAAATAAAAAACAAATTTTGTCATCCTGAGGCCACTGGGCCGAAGGATCCATTTTTGGATTCTTCGACTCCTCCGCCAGCTGGCGGATTCGCTCAGAATGACAGAATTTTTTTATTAATAACCAACCTGCCGCGAAAAAAATTGTAAGATAACTCAAAAGCCCCAGCCAGCCAAGCGTTACGCCGTAATCAAAAATAAAATTGTGAGCGCGGTCGGTGGAATAAGCCTCAAAGCTGGCCAAGCGCGGAAATGAATATTTATTAATCGCCGTCTCAAAATTTTCCGGGCCCCAACCAAGTAACGGTTTTTTTTGCCAGGCTTGCCAAGCGCTTTGCCATAAAATTAAACGGCTTTGGATAGTGGGATTGCTTAGAGAAATTGATGTTAGGCGGGAAAGAGTGGGATTGGTTTGGACGAAGGAAGAATTGCGAATAAAGAATAAAGAAATTGCTAAAATAAAAATTATGGCTAAAAAGGTTATAGATAATTTTTTAAATCCCTTAAACCCCCCCCGCCTGCCAACGCCTGATGCCGTAGGCATTGGCGGGCAGGCCTCACCCCCCTTTAAAAAAGGGGGAATAAAAAAAATCAATACCAAAAAAACTATAACTCCTGCTAATAATCCTAGCCAGGCGCCGCGAGTACCAGTCAGGGCTAATGCCCAACAAGAAACAAGGAACAAGATACAATAACCAAAAGAATTTAAATGACAAATGACCACGCCCGCAACGCTGGCAAGCCAGCTTGCGTGGCGGGCAGGCCCACTTGCTAATGCCTGAACGTAGCGATGGCGGGCAGGCAAATTTCCTTGCAAGGTTGCGCCCTTTTGCAATGATGAAATCGCTAAATAGCCGGCTAGGAAAATATTAAAAATCAAATAACTGCCGAGGACGCCGGCGTTGCCGATTAGCGAATAGACTCGGTCGGCTTGAGGCAATAAAATGCCCAGACTAAAAAAGTGTTGGAGAATGGCGAGGAGAGAGATTAGGGTGCTGGTGAAAACGGAAAGTATAATTAGTTGGCGACTGAAATCTTGGTTTTTAAATCCCCCGCCCGCAACGCTGGCAAGCCAACTTGTATGGCGGGCAGACCCGCCCGCTAACGCCTGAGCGTAGCAATGGCGGGCAGGCCTCCCATCCAAATAATCACTACTTTTATCGCTATCAATTCTAAAAACCGAGATTAACATAAAAAAGAAGGTGACAAAATGCAAAAGACCAAAAACGCCCATCCCCCGCTCCAGATTGCCCCAAAAACTGGAATAAAAATCTGTACCGAAGAGAGCGGAGAGAAAAGAAATCAATAGAAAAAAACTAACCGCGCCCGCAACGCTGGCAAGCCAGCTTGCGTGGCGGGCAGGCCCGCTCCCCTTTTTGTCATTCTGAGTCCCGCTGTGGCGGGACGAAGAATCTATATTAGATCCTTCCCCATTAGATCCTTCCCCCACCACGGCGGGGTCAGGATGATGTTTTTCTTTTATAGAAAAACGAGGAAAAGCAAAGAAAAAATTACTTGGATATTTTAATGCCAGATATAAATAAAAAATCGCCGCGATTTCCACCAATATTCGGAAGGCGAAAACTTTGGGGACGGTGTAGGGGAAGATGACATTAGAAAACGCCAAGAGAGGCGTTGCGAGACATAGAGCTAGAGTTATTTTGAGCAGCCTTAAAGATAAAGGTTCTGTTTTCAAAAAAAATTTGTTCATAAATTACCAAGAAGCTCCTTAATGACAAAATCCTAATGACAAATGACTAATCAATGACTAAGCTCAAAATCCAAAAGAATTAATTTTTGACATTTGGATTTGGGATTTTATTTGACATTGGAAATTGGAAATTTGTCATTTACAAAAGTAATTTTTTCAAAAATTACTTTTGCCTCAGTTCCGCCAGATCATCTTTCGCCATTTGATTGGCGGGAGAAAGAATGACTAATTTTTCATACCATTCAATCGCCTTTTGGATTTGATCGGTATCGCGAAAATAGGCTGCCAGCGGCGCGATTAAATTGACGTTATCGGGAAATTTGGCAAGCGCCTCCAGCATTGTTTGCTCGTACATTCCCTGCCTGTCCGGAAATTTATAACGATAGATATCGGCCAGAGAGATATAAAAACTATAGTCGCCGGGATCGTTGGCAATCGCCTGCTTTATCGCCTCTTCGGCTTTTTGCGGTTCGTTCAAAAAATAAGTATAAAGGTCGGCTAAATTGGCAAAGGGAGGAGAACTTCCCGGCCGAAGCTTAGCCGCGTAAAGAAAAACATCCCGCGCGCCTTCATAATCGCCCACGCCTTTTTTGAGGATACCCAGGTAAAGCCAGCTATCAAATAAATCCGGCTCTTTTTGGAGTATTTCTTTGGTCTCGTTAAAGCGTTGCTGAAAAAGCTGAAATTGCTGAGCGGTTAAATTGGGATTTTTGTTTTGAAAAGAAGAGAGGAGGGTTTCGGGAGTTAAAACAATATCCGAAGGATTGCTTGAAATCCCCCCCGACCCCCCTTTAAAAAGTGGGGTAAGAAGATTTTTTTGGTAAGCGAAGAGTCCGCCGACGGCAAGAATGACGATAAGAATGATAGATGATAGGATGAGGGTTGGTTTTTTGGACATGATTTTACTAATTTTTCCGCCAGAGGCGGATCCGCCTTGGGCGGAAAATTTTCAATTATAAATTTTAATTGAATGATTCTTTTTTAATGACAAATTTCCAATGACGAATGACAAATCAATGACTAATGATTAAATGTCAA
>CAZYIG010000020.1:0-10368 GCA_964647205.1 uncultured Candidatus Saccharibacteria bacterium
ATCCAAATATGGCGGGTGAATGAACGGAACACACTGAGCCCCCGCTCGCCATCGCTACGCTCAGGCGTTAGCGGGCGAGTAATCGCCCCCATCTCGCTATTGTCCTATTCTACATACCTTATCTTATTCACCAATTTTTCGTGAGGCTTTTCTATAACATCCCGGACAAAGCGGTCAAACATATGGTAGCGATAATCAAATTCTTTCGCGTCCATGGCCGCGTATTCTATTTCTTTGCCAACTTCCGATTCAATTTCTGATAAAAATTGTTTTAATTTCTTATTATCAATATCATCACCGACTAAAAATAAATCTACCCGGCTGCCTTCCAGATTTAAAAATACTCCGCCAATCAAAGCCAGCTTTATCCGGCCCAGTTTTAAAATTTTTGCCAATATTTTATCCTTAGAAGTCGGACTTGATTTTAGAATTAAACTTTGCAATTCATAATAAAAATCAAATTTAGGATTTACGCCATAATAAGTGCCGCCTTCAATTTGTTTTTTGCTATTGGCTTTTATTTTTTTTGATTTTAAAAAATCAATACTTTCCAGTCCCTTAACTTGTCTGACGGTTGCTCGTCTGGAAGATTGGATTTTTCTGACAATCTCGCTCATTGAAAAAAAACGATTAGGATTTCTTAAAAAAAGTTTAAGCAATTTAACCTTAATTGGCGAATCAAATAATTGTTCTAAAATTTGTTCTGGCATACAAAAAAGAGGCCTTCCTCCATGCCTATTAATGATTATATTAATACAATAAAAGAATAGTATTTTTAAGCCAGCTTGTCTACCCCGTTGGAAGTTTACTATAAAGATTACATTTACCACGTTAAAAGCCGAAGGCGAAATCGCTTTTTTATTCGGTTTCATTTATGACTTGACTGAACTTCTATACGGGGTCTACCCCGTTGGAAGTTTACACCATTATCTTATCAATTATTACTTTTCTTGATATAATGCTTTTATGATAAAAACTGAAGAGATACTGATTCGCGGACCAAAAAATAAAGAGACTATCTGTGATATTTTTTTGTATGAGCCGGAGAATATTGAAGAAGCATCGCTAGGCGGGCTTTATATGGTCGCCGAGATGACAGCGAACTCCAGCTCGTTCCATTTAATCAATCTGCTTAGCTCTTTGATTAAAAGAGAATATTATTCCCTTCCTCACCGCGGGCCAACCGAATCGCTGGAAGCTGGCTTAAAAAAAGCTAATGCTACGTTAAGCGATGTGGCTAATCAAGGCAATTTAAGCTGGCTTGGCAAACTTCACTTCATCTGTACCGCCATCAAGGAAAAAGATATTTTCTTAACTCAAACCGGCTCCGCCCAGGCTTATCTTTGCCGAGAAGGAGAATTGATCAATATTACTAAAAAAATTATTCCGTCGACCGAAAAACCTCATCCGGCCAAAACCTTTCAAAGTGTTGTTTCGGGAAAAATCGAGCCATTAGATAAAATAATTTTTGGCACACCATCAATTTTTGATTTTTTTTCTCCTTCGGGGTTAGCTCAACTTTTTACCTTGCCTAAGATTGAACAGATTGCTGATCAAATAAATAAGGTTCTCCGGGAACAAAAAAAACCGGGTCCTTTAAGCGCGCTACTACTGGAAATAGCAGCTGAAGACTTCTCTGCCCAGGGAACCAAACAAAAAAAAGACTTTATTACTCCGCCAATAATTTTAAACGAGATATTAAGTTAATCTCTGCTATTTCTTCTTTATAAAAAAGAACTGAAGAAAACAAAAAAGCCTCGCAAAATGCGGGGCTTTTTTGTTATAGTCTCCACAAACTAACAATCATAAGCTTATTTAAGCTCAACCGTCGCACCGACTTCTGACAATTTCTTTCTGATTTCTTCCGCTTCTTCTTTCTTAACGTTTTCCTTGATAACTTTAGGAGCACCATCCACCATATCTTTCGCTTCTTTCAGGCCAAGTCCGGTTACCTCACGGACAACTTTGATAACATTAATTTTCTGGTCACCCGCTGCCTTAAGCTCAATATTAAAAGAAGTTTTTTCTTCTTTAACGGCACCGCCTTCACCATCACTGACTGGCGCGGCACCCGTTGCCATAACTGGTGCGGCAGCCGAAACACCAAATTTTTCTTCTAGAACCTTAACCAATTCGGCTAAGTCCAAAACAGACAATTCTTCAATTTGTTTTACCAAATCTTTAAATTTGGCCGGAACTCCTGCCCCGTTATCTGCACTAGCAGATTTTACGGGGTCAACAATCTTTTTTTCTTCTGACATTTTATTTTTTTGATAACGAGGATGCTGTCGCGAAAAATGTCGCGCAGCCGTGCCATATTTATTGTTCAATTACTAACGATGCACGGCGAGCGCCAAGCAATGGTTGAGGCAGAAAAAATTTTTACCACTTACAGCCAATTGCGTTTTTTCGCGACCAACATCCGAGTTAATTTGTTATTTTTTAATTTGTGACAATACCCTAACCAATCCGCTCAAATTACCCTGTAAAACATTAACCATACCTCTCAGCGGCGCGGCAATCGAACCAACTGCTTTGGCCAATAATTCCGCCCTTGAAGGCAATTTGGCCAAACCTACCACGCCATCCTTATCAATAAAAATATTATTTAAAATACCGCCTAAAATTTTCAGCTGCTCTTCTTTCCGGCTGAAACTATAAATAATTCTGGCCGGCGCTATTTCATCTTCATAGCCCATTACAACGGCTAATTGCCCGGACATTTTTTTGGCATCAGTATCGGCAATGCCGGCTTTCTTCAAAGAAAGATCCACCAAAGTTTTTTTCGCAACCTGAATGTCTACCCCTTGTTTTTTCAGGTCCCGGCGAAGCTTGGTCAACTTAGCCACGGTTAAACCCGTATAATCAGCAAAAATCGCTGACTTAATTCTGCTTAATTTATCAGTTAAATCTTTTACAATTGTTTCTTTTTGTTGTTTTGTTTGCATATATTTTAAATAAAAAAACTGCGCTCCAAGCGCAGCAAAATCAGTTCCTCGATTTTTCGGTTCATCAGCCTTAAACTGACAAACTGACCGACTGATAAACTGAATCTCCGCCTGGGCAGGGCTTATCGTTTTGCTTCTAGCTATTGGCTATACGCCATAGGCTACCAGCTAACTGGCCTACTTTCTTGGGCTTGTCCATCCTTAGCCTTGTGCAAAGGAAGACTTGGTCTTCCGAAGCCCGAAGGGCGAAGGAGACCTATATTTAATTACTTAGATTATACTCGCCTGCTCAAAAATGTCAACTATTGTATTAAAAAAACCTCATGATGTGTCATGCGGTGCGGCCATGCCGACTTTGACAGAATTAGTTAATACAGGGCAACGGAGATATTCTGGTCAAGAAATTCCCGATGGAAATTTCTTCATCTTCCACTTTGATCTTTCTGGAGGCACATTCTTTGCATATTTTGCCGGTTACCCCTCGAAATCCAACATCGTAATGATAGACCTCTCCCACGTCAAAAGCAAAATGGGCCTTACCTCCTTCTTTCTTACACCCCTCCTTTCCGCAAAGAACACATTTCTCCGAATGTTTCGTCTCTTCGCCACAAAAATCACAACTAATAACTTCTACTTCCCGCTTCTCTATTACCCTCGTCATAATCTCCCTCCTGTCTAAAATTATTTTAGGTACTTTGCCTTATTTCGATTATGCTCATCCAGCGTCTTGCTAAAAACCGTCGCCCCGTCAAGTGGATGCAAAAAATATAAATAATCAGTCACTGCCGGGTTAATCGCCGCCTCAATCGCCGCCAGACCCGGATTGCAAATTGGCGTTGGCGGCAAGCCGCGATTTTGATAAGTATTATAAGGCGACTTAACCTTTAAATCTTCGTACAAGGGCTGGCGGTCTTTTTTGCCGGTAATATAGTTTATCGTGGCATCCGATTCCAGCGCCATGCCAATTTTCAAGCGGTTAGTAAAAACGCCGGCAATCAATGGCATGTCTTCATCGTTAATCGCCTCTTGTTGAATGATGGAGGCTAAAATTATAATATCGTAAATTTTTTTATTCTGTTGCGAAATTTGTTCGCGTAAATCCGGTGTTAATTTTTTGTCAAAATTATCTAAAAGTTTTTTAATAATGTCTTTTTTTTCGGCGTCATTTTTAAACCGATAAGTGTCCGGGAACAAAAACCCTTCCAAGCTCGCTCCGCTTGGCGCTTCCGCTAAAAGTTTATATTGAACTTGATAATCGGCTATTTTTTCTCGGTCTAAATTTTCCGCGATTGGAAAGCCTTGCGCCAGAAGACGTTCTCTAATTTGAGCCAGCGTAAAGCCTTCGGGAAAAGTAATCTGCGTTTCATCTTTTATCACCTTACCGCCCGTAATGGTACTAACTATTTCTGGCACGTTCTGCGTTATGTTGAGTTCATAACTCCCCGCCTGCATTCGCAACTCTTGTTTTTTAGCCCAAACATAAACTTCAAACCAAAACTTACTGCGAATTAATCTTTGCTGACTAAGCAAACTGGAAATTTCTTTTACCCCCATTCCTTTTTCAATTTTTATCGCTATGGGCGGCTGACCACTGCAAATTCCCGGACAAACAGGTTTATAAGTCTGCCGCCAACCGTAAAAAGAAAAAATCGCTAGAAAAATTAATAAGCTGACCAGTCCTCCCAAAATAAAAAAAAGCAACCAATTAAAAGTTCTTTTCTCCGACATTCCTTCTTGATTTTGATTTTCTAAATTTTCCATAACATAATTTTACAACATAATGTTATTTTTTTCAAATGCACCATCAAACTTGTCAGGAAACACTTTTTGCCGTATAATTTAAAAAGTTCTTTCAACGCGGTTAAGTTGATTTTTCTTTTACATTTACTATCGATGTTTTCGGAGGGGGCGATGGCAAGCAAAGTAATGAGAAAAAAATCGGTAAAGGCAAAGAAAAAAGGCAGGCCTTCTTTTATCCATCTTTGCGATTTAATGTGCAATGGAATGGAGATTAAAGATAAACAAGAAGGCAAAATACCTATTCCAATCTGCTTGGCGGGCGAAACGGATGAGTTTGCTTTAATGTGTTGGAATTTTTGGCGGTGTTTCATTTCCGCCCTAAGGAAAGAGCTATCTGAATCTTTGACGGGCAAAGAGATGGAACTGGTTCAGAGTCAAATGCTTTTTTCTCTTTTTTGTAAAAGAGACCCCGATTCTTACCTTTTTATGGTCCACCAAGAGTGGGTGGCTCAGCGTTTAAACATTCCAGCCCGTTATGATTTCCTTGCTTCAAACCCAACCGACGCTTTTAAAGAATTACGCTTTCTCTGCTTTAGAAGCGGCAAGCAAAATCCATTAGTCAGCAGATTCCAAAAACTATCAACTCTAAAAGAAACTCTGAGCCTGATCGACAAATGCGAGCTGAATCTAATTCTTGCTTTCCTGCTTGAAAAATCATCAGCTGTTGTCACTAAAAAAAAGTAACCATTTATTCCCGGCCATTTCGCGCGACCGGGATTTTTTATTAAAAAAGACCCGGGTTAGTTACCGGGTCCGACTCTCGTTTTTTGCAAGAGTCACCTACTGTTTTCAAGCGAATCCCTCAAGATTTAACTGAACTATTCCCAGAGCTCTTACTTGATTTAGCCATGATTATTTCTGTCTTAAAATCATCGCCGCCCAGCATCACCATTCGCCCTGGACTCATTGTTTTCAGAGCCTCTACAAGAAAATCCCATGACTTTTGATGCCTTAGAGCCAATCGCCGCTAAGCTTCACTATCGCTTAAAAATCCTGACTTGTTCACCACCATAATTTGTTCCTCCTTTTTTAAGCTGTTAGATGAGCTTCTTCTTTTAATAACCTAATTCCCAAGCACCGAGAACACTCTCCCGTGCCAAGCGGTTTTTTACAATGTTCGCACAAAATTGCTTCTTTTTTTCCCTTGTCCGACATTTTTCCATCTCCTTTCTTTCCAAGGCTAAACAAATTAACAAATTTTTAAAGAACTTCTTAAAAACAAAAAACTGGTCGCGAGACCAGTCTTTTTTATACTTCCACCAACGCTCCAAAAGACTAGTCTCCCTGACCGCCCGGCAGCAAGCTTAACAAATTTAAGAGATTAACTTTCTTCATACAAAAATATTATATAAATCAAAAAAGTGGATGTCAATGTTTTTTATCCCCAAAACAAAAATAACACGAATAAATTACCCGGTAAAAAATGGCCCAATCATTTGCCAAGACGAAGATATAATTTTTAAAAATATCTGCTGATATTCAAAAACGAAAACCGAGCAGACACAACCAACAGCCGCTCCCGCGAAAACTTCTGAAGGATAATGATGGCCCATATAGACTCGATTTAGCAAAACAGCAGCGCCAAATAAAAGTAATAAATAACCACCTGAACCTTCGGGAAAAATCAAAAAATAAAGAGTTGCTACGGCAAAAGCAGTTCCGGCTTGTCCCGAAGGAAAAGAATAATCACCTGGCGCCGGCCGAATGCAAATCGCCCGGCCTAAAACCTTGTAAGGACGCAAGCGGCCGGTTATATTTTTAAGAACTAAATCCGTAATAATATAAGTTAAGATGCCTGAAAATAAACCTAATTTGGCCAATAACTGATAATTATAATCGCGAGTCAGCCAGAAGCCGACTAAAAATGGATAATAGATAAGACCAGCATAAGTTGCGCAGTGCAGGATTCTCGTCGCCCAGTCAAAAATCCGGCCATGAGGCAAGTGATTTATCCAATAGAAAGCCCTAGTGTCTAAGTCGGCCAATTTAGCAAGAGTCATAAGTAATTTAATCTTACCAATAATCTCTCTTTTCGACCAGAGCTTATTTTGACAATAGAGGTTTTTTGAACGACAATAGAGATAAGCGTTATCAAACCTTTTTTACCTACTTTTTGCTCAAAACCGAATTAAATGATTTCTCTAGATCAAATTACTCTCTGGCTGATTGGCTATAAATACTTCGCTTTATTTCCTCTAGCCGTCGCCGAAGGACCAGTCATTACCGTTATTGCGGGATTTTTTGTGTCGCTGGGCCAGCTAAATTTTTGGCTGGCTTATATTATTATTGTGGCCGGCGACCTAATTGGCGATGCTATTCATTATCTTGCCGGCCGCTGGGGCGGAGAAAAATTTATTACCAAATGGGGTCATCATATTGGCGTCAACGAAACTCAAGTCACCTCTCTGGAAAAACAATTTGACCAGCGAGGCAACCAACTGCTTTTTATCGGCAAAATGTCTCACGGCATCGGTGGCGCTTTTTTGGTAGCCGCCGGCATTATTAAAATGCCTTTTGGTAAATTTATATTTTCCAATATGCTGGCCACGCTGATTAAGTCGCTCGTTCTGCTTCTCATCGGCTATTATTTTGGCCAAGCTCTGGCCACCATTAATACGTATTTGGAAAGAATTGCTCTAATTTCCATCGGCGTCGGTATCTTTGCTTTTTTAATTTATTTCTTCTACTTTAGAAAAAAACAAAATAATGGACAATCCGCCATTTAAAGAAAAATCAATTCGAACTGCCAGCGGACAAATTTTTTATTATCTGGAAAATTCTTTTTCCGGGCGCCCTTTTGTGGTTCTGTTGCATGGCCTTTCTTCCAACCACACCACTTGGCTAAACACAATGAAAATTCTTCATGATAACAGCTATAATTGCCTGGCACCGGATTTGCGCGGACATGGCCACTCAGACAAAACAAAAAATAAAAAACTTTATCAACTGCCTGTTTTTGTTAATGATTTACAAAAAATTATCAATAACGAACAAATCAAGGATTTTCTGCTGGTCGGCTATTCTTTTGGCGGACAAGTGGCGATTGACTACGCCGCCAAGTATCAAAATACCCTCAAGGGATTAGTTTTAATCAGCGCTAATCACGCGCCACCCCTGGACTATTTACATCTTGGCTTTTTAACTCCGCTGATTTCTGGCAGTCTAAATTTATTAGCTGCGCTTCTTTTTTGGCAAGAACGCCAAAGCTACCATTATTATGAACACGGCCAAGCCGTTGGCTATTGGGATTCTGTTTGGGACGGTTTGCGGACAATGCCAATATCGGTAAATTTTTGGCTGCTAGCGCGAACAATAAAAATTAATCTCAAAAACAAAATAAGACAGATTCGAGTTCCAACTGTTTTTATTTGCGGCCAGAGCGACGCGTTTATTACCAAAAAAGAAATGGACGAAATGACCCAAGCTGTTCCTGAATCGCAATTAATAATTTCCAAAAATCCCAATCATTTTGTCGGCACTAATTCGCAAGATGAAGTCACTCAAATAATTATTGATTTCTTAACAAAGCTATGAGAATCGCTATTTTTAGCGACACTTTTCCTCCGCAAGTTAACGGCGTGGCTCACACTGCTTATCTTTCGGCTAAAAATTTAGTTACGGCCGGACACCAAGCAGCTGTTTTTACCGTGTCAAAAAAACTCAAAGATCGTCCCGACATTAATCTTAAAAATTTACAAGTCTTTCGTCTTCCCTCTATGCCGGCTTTGGTTTATCCGGGCGAGCGTTTTACTCTGCCAATTGGCATTACTCTGCGGCAAGTAAAAAAATTCAATCCGGATATCATTCATGTGCACACGCCTTTTTCGGTTGGCTGGGAAGCAGTGTTGGTCTCTAAAATTTTAAAAATTCCCTTAGTCGGAACTCATCATACTTTTTATAATCATTACCTAAAACACGTTAAATTAGATTTTGAATGGATGAAAAAAATCAGCTGGAAATTTACGATCGGTTTCTATAATCGCTCCGATTTGATTCTTAGTCCTTCAAAATCCTTAGCCAATGAGCTAATCAGGGAAGGTTTGAAATGTTCAATCAGCGTTTTACAAAACTCAATTAACATTAACCTTTTCAAGCCGACCGAAAATTTATCCGCTAAAGAAGAAGCTAAAAAATCCTTTGGCGTTAAGAACAGATCCATTTGCTATATGGGCCGGCTAAGTTATGAAAAAAGCATTGACCAAATCATCCGGGCTTTCGCTTTGATAAATAAAAAAATGCCCGAATTAAATTTAATGCTCATTGGTGACGGACCCGAACGAAAAAATCTGGAAAAATTAGCCCGAGACCTCAAGATAAATGACTCAGTTATTTTTACCGGTTCCCTGCTTTATAACGGCGATCTAGTCCGGGCGCTTCAAGCTAACGATCTTTTTGTTTCCGCCAGCAAAAGTGAAAATATGCCTTTGTCTGTTTTGGAAGCCATGGCCGTTGCCTTGCCAATGGTTTTAGTTAGAGAAAAAGGCTTAGCCGAATTAATCAAAGAAAATATAAATGGAATTTTTGCTAAGACAGATGACCCAACCGACATTGCTGAAAAAATCCTATCTTTGCTTTCTAATACCGAGCTGCTCAATAAATTCGGCCAAGGCTCGCGTTTTTTGGCCATGGAATATTCAAACGAAAAAGTCACTGACTTATTAATGAAGTCTTACGAAAAAACAATAAAAGAGTATAAATTAAAAAAATAATATGAGAATCTGCTTATACTTAGAATTTTATCATTTTCTAAACGGTTTTCTTTATAAAGAAATCGGCACCGGTCTTTTGTCTTCCTACAAAAATCAGAAAAAATCACTTGAGTCTCTCAATATTGAATTTACGGAAAAGTGGGACTCATCTTGCGACATCCTGCAGATTAACACGCCTTGGCTAAGGTCGCTTTGGCTGATTAAAAAAGCTAAGCGCCAGGGCAAAAAAATAATTATCTGGTCGCACGTGACCGCTGAAGACGCCGCGCAAGTTTTTTGGTTTAATAAATATTTTTTCCCGCTGATTAAAAAATATTTAACCTATGCTTACGGCTTAGCCGATTTAGTTTTCTGTCCCAGCGAATATACTAAGTCGCTACTCGTGGCCTATGGCTTAAATCCCGCCAAATTAATCCCTCAATCAAATGGCGTTGACCTGACGATTTTTTACCCCGACCAACAAAAACGCGCTAATTATCGGCAAAAATATAATTGCCAACAGAATCTAGTTATTGGCACGGTTGGTTTGGCCATTCCGCGCAAAGGCGTTGATACTTTTCTGGCTTTAGCTAAACAATACCCCCAACATCAATTTATTTGGTTTGGCAAAATTTATAATGCTTTGCTAGCCAAACCATTACCCAAAAATTTACCCAAAAATGTTACTTTTACCGGCTATGTTCAAGACATTAACGCTGCCTTTAATGCCATTGATATCTTTATTTTTCCTTCCCACGAAGAGAATCAAGGCATGGTCTTGCTGGAAGCCGCTGCTATTGGCCTGCCTATCTTAGTCCGCGATATTCCGGCCTATAATCCTTGGCTGGAAGATGGCGTCAATTGCCTAAAAGCCAAAAAAGAAGAGGACTTTAAACCGTGCTTGGATAGACTGATAAACGACGAAACCCTGC
>CAZYIG010000021.1:0-1747 GCA_964647205.1 uncultured Candidatus Saccharibacteria bacterium
TTAGGCATCACGCAAAATTGGAGATCTCGCTGGTTCAATAAAAAACAATATCAGCAGTTTTTGAAAGAGGATTATTATATCCGGGAGTTTTTGGTTAAAAAATTAATCAAAGCCGGCATTGATCGAGTTGAGATTGAACGATTGGCTAACGCTATCAATATTATTATTCTAGCAGCGCGTCCGGGCTTGATTATTGGCCGAGGCGGTACGGGTATTGAAGATTTGAAAAAAGACTTGAGGAGTCTTTTGCACAAAAAATTGAAAGTTGCCTTAAAAGTGGACTTGCGTTTAACAGTAGAAGAAATAAAAGGTGCAGAAACCAGAGCGGCAGTCATTGCCCAAGGAATTGTTGAACAAATTGAAAAAAGAATGCCTTTCAGACGTGTTATGAAACAAACCATTGAGCGGGTTTCTCAATCAAAAGATGTTCAGGGTGTTAAGGTGATGATTAAGGGCCGGCTAGACGGCAATGAAATTGCCAGAAAAGAATGGTTGCGCAAGGGACGGATTCCTTTGCAGACCCTGCGGGCGGCGATTGATTATGCGTCAGCGACAGCTTACACAACTTACGGAACAATTGGTATAAAAGTTTGGGTTTATAAAAAAGAGGTTTTTGTTAAAGAAGAGAAAAAGGAAGAATAATCTTGTAAAAAATTCACCCTGTTAAATAATTTTAAATTATCGAAATGATAAAAAATTATATGCAGGGCGCGGCAATAATTTAAAATTAAGATTTGAGTAGCATCAGAAGGGATTGACAAAATATGTCAAGAATGTTCCTTAAGAGTTAGTCCAAATCTTATTTAACAGGGTAAATGTTATTCCCTAAAAAAGTTAAACATCGAAAATGGCAAAAAGGAAACTCGTCTGGCAAATCTAAGGCTGGCACAGAGTTGGCTTTTGGCAGTTTTGGCTTAAAGGCGATGGGAACTTGCTGGTTAACTTCTCGGCAAATTGAAGCGGCCAGGCGTGCGATGACGCGGTACATTAAGCGTGGCGGCAAAATTTGGCTGCGAGTCTTCCCCGATAAACCAATCACGAAAAAGGGAGCAGAAACTCCAATGGGCGGCGGAAAAGGCGGCGTAGAGCATTATGTTTGCGTAGTTAAACCGGGCCGAATTTTATTTGAAATGGATGGCGTAACAGCGGAGATTGCTGAGGAAGCCTTAAGATTGGCGGACCACAAATTACCGGTTAAAACTAAATTTATTTCTCGATAAATGGTTTTGTAAAAGTTAAATAATTATGGCAAAGATCAAAGCGAAAGAATTAAAACAGAAAACAGCAGATGAATTAAAAATGATTCTGAAAGAAAATCGCGAAAAAATTCGTGCTATGCATTTTGATTTGGCCAGTAAGAAATTGAAAAATACGAACGAATTGGTAATATTAAGAAAACAAGTGGCCCAGATATTGACTATACTTAGGAAATAGTTTATCAGTTTATCAGTTGGTCAGTTAAAACTGAAAAACTGAAAGCTCCGTAGGAACGAAACTGATTAACTGAAAAATTAAAATATATGCCAAAGAAACAATTAAAAGGCGTGGTGGTTTCCAATAAGATGCAGAAAACTGTAGTGGTGGCTGTGACGCGCCTAAAAGAGCATCACCTGTACAAGAAAAAATATAAAGTGACTAAGCGCTATCAGGCGCATAATGAAAAGGGGCAGTATCAGATTAATGATCAGGTTATTATTGAAGAAATCAGGCCGATGTCTTTAAATAAGCGTTGGAATGTTTTGAAGAA